>NZ_JBHVGL010000013.1:0-218149 GCF_042800875.1 Kitasatospora sp. NPDC057595
ATTCCGAACCCGGAAGCTAAGCCTCACAGCGCCGATGGTACTGCAGGGGGGACCCTGTGGGAGAGTAGGACGCCGCCGAACAAATTTTGAGAAGAACCCCCGCCGGATTACCGGCGGGGGTTCTTTGCGTTCAGGACAGGCCGGTCACCTCCGATACCGCTCGGCCACCGCCGTGAAGGCCTCCTTGGGCTCCCAGTCCATGTCGGGGTAGGTCTCTCCCCGGCGTCCTTCGAGGAGGCGGCGGTTCTCGCCGAACGCCTGGGCGATGCCGGAGTGCACACGGCCCGCGTTCTCGCGGCGAGCGTGGCCGCGGTGGTCCGCATCGCCTTGGAGGGCTGGCTCCGGCCGATCGGGAACGCCGGCGCGGCAGGGGTGGTCGTACCGTCCGGTTCCCCGCCGGAGCAGCTCCGCGCGGCGTTGGCGCCGCTCGCGCCGGCCTTCGATGCCGCCGAGCGGCGTACCGGGCCGTGAACCGGGCTGTGAAACGGCCTCGGGGGCAGGAGCGCTGAGTCGCGGTCAGAGCCGGCCGGCGGCCTTGAGGGCGAGGTAGGTGTCGGCCAGGGCGGGGGCGACGGAGGAGGGCGGGGCGTCGATGACCGTGACGCCGGCGCGGGTGAGGCGGTCGGCGGTGAGGCGGCGGTCGGCGCGGGTCTGTTCGGCGGCCGCGGCTCCGTAGACGGCCTCGACGGTGCCGCGGCCGGCGGCGAGCTCGTCGAGGTGGGGGTCGGAGACGGAGGCGAGCACGACCTCGTGCCGCTTGGTGAGCAGGGGCAGCAGCGGGAGCAGGCCGTCCTCGACCGGGGCCGCGTCCAGGCCGGTGAGCAGGACGATCAGCGAGCGGTGCGGCGCCATCTTGAGCGCGGTGGCGACCAGCGAGCGCATGTCGGTCTCGTAGAGGGCGGGCTCCAGGACGGCCATCGCGTTGGTGAAGGCCGGGAGGATCTCGTTCGGGGAGCGGCCGGCCACCGAGACCCGGGCGCGCCGGTCGTGGGCGAGCAGGTCGACCCGGTCGCCGGCCTTGGTGGCGAGGGCGGTGAGCAGTAGTGCGGCGTCCAGGGAGGCGTCCAGGCGGGGAGCGTCGCCGACCCGGCCGGCCGAGGTGCGGCCGGTGTCGAGGACGACGAGGATGTGCCGGTCGCGCTCCGGGCGCCAGGTGCGCACGGCGACGGTGTGGCGGCGGGCGCTGGCCCGCCAGTCGATGGAGCGGACGTCGTCGCCCGGCAGGTACTCGCGCAGCGAGTCGAACTCGGTGCCCTGGCCGCGGGTCAGGACGGAGGTGCGGCCGTCGAGTTCGCGCAGCCGGGCGAGCCGGGAGGGCAGGTGCTTGCGGCTGGCGAACGGGGGCAGTGCGCGGACCGTCCAGGGGACGAGGTGCGAGCCCTGACGGCCGGCCAGGCCGAGCGGGCCCAGCGAACGGATCGTCACCTTGTGGGCGTGGTGGTCCCCGCGCCGGGTCGGGGTGAGGACGGTGGTGACGCGGCGCCGTTCGTGGCCGGGCACGGGCAGGGTGTGCCGGGAGGCGGCGGTCTCGGTGCCGGGCCGCCAGGCGGACGGGGCCCAGGCGTCGCGGATCCGGGCGCGCAGGTGGCGTCCGGACGGGTTGGTGACGGTCAGTTCGACGCCGGCGGGCTCGCCGAGCCGCACCTTGGTGTCGCCGCCCCGGACGATCCGCAGACTGCGGACGGGGGCGGCGAGCACCAGGTCGACGACGACGGCGAGCAGGACCGCACCGGTGACGGCGCCGATCCCGGCCCAGGAGGGCAGCAGCAGGCCCGTGACGAGAGCGCCGAGCGCGGCGAGCAGGGCGGTTCGCCCGGTGAGGGCCATGCGGTGCGTTCCTTCGTCGGGGCCGGGGGTGAGCCGGCCAGAGGTGCGGGCGGGCGGGGCGGGCCAGCGTGGGGTGGGCTCAGCGTGGGGCGGGCGTCTGGGCGAGCACCGCCTGGATGACGGAGTCGGCGGTGACGCCCTCCATCTCGGCCTCGGCGCGCAGGGCGACGCGGTGCCGAAGGGTGGGCAGGGCGAGGGCCTTGACGTCGTCGGGGGTGACGTAGTCGCGGCCGGCCAGCCAGGCCCAGGCGCGGGAGGCGCCGAGCAGTGCGGTGGCGCCGCGCGGGGAGACGCCGATGGAGAGCGAGGGCGACTGCCGGGTGGCCCGGCAGAGGTCGACGATGTAGGCGAGGACCTCGGGGGAGACGGTCAGCTTGGCGATCTGCGCCCGGGCGGCCGCGATGTGCTCGGGGCCGGCGACGGGGCGCACGCCCGCTGCGGAGAGGTCGCGCGGGTCGAAGCCGGCGGCGTGCCGGGCGAGGACCTGGAACTCCTGGTCGCGGTCGGGCAGCGGAAGGATCAGCTTGAGCAGGAAGCGGTCGAGCTGGGCCTCGGGCAGCGGGTAGGTGCCCTCGTACTCGACCGGGTTCTGGGTCGCGGCGACCAGGAACGGGACCGGCAGGGGGCGCGGTTCGCCGTCGACGGTGACCTGCCGCTCCTCCATGGCCTCCAGAAGGGCGGCCTGGGTCTTCGGCGGGGTGCGGTTGATCTCGTCGGCCAGCAGCAGGTTGGTGAAGACCGGGCCGGGCTGGAAGGAGAACTCGGCGGTGCGGGCGTCGTAGACCAGCGAGCCGGTGACGTCGCCCGGCATGAGGTCGGGGGTGAACTGGATGCGCTTGGTCTCCAGGCTGAGCGCGGTGGAGAGGGTGCGGATCAGCAGGGTCTTGGCGACGCCGGGGACGCCTTCGAGCAGCACGTGGCCGCCGCAGAGCAGGGCGACGACCAGGCCGGTGACGGCGGCGTCCTGGCCGACGACGGCTTTGGCGATCTCGGCGCGCAGGGCGGTGAGGGCCTCGCGCGCGTCGACGGTCGGAGCGTCGACGGGCCGGGCGTCGCCGAGGCGCGGGTCGCCGGGCGCGCCGGCGCCGGGGGTGGCGGGTGCCGTGCCGGGGGTGATGCGGAGCTGGGTGGTGGCCTTCTCGGTCACGGCTTCCGTACCTGCCTTTCGAGGGTGTCGAGGTCGTCGGCGAGCCGCAGCAGCGCGGCGTCGTCGGTCGGGGGCGGGCCGTACAGGAGGGCCCGTACGTCCCCGGCGGGCCGCTCGGGGAGGCGGTCGGCGACGGCCGCGCAGAGAGCGGTGGGGTCGGGCGCGCCGGCCACGGGCGGGACGCCCAGGGCCGGGGCGATGCGGTGCGCGGCGGCGCGGCGCAGGGCGTCGGCGGCGCGGCCGCGGGCCCTGGCACGGCGGTAGAGCCGGGCGCGGCCCTCGGTGGTCTCGGAGGCGCGGACCACCACGGGAAGGTTCTCGCTGACGACCGGGCCGAGGCGGCGGGCGCGCCAGAGCGCGGCGAGCACGACGGCGACGGCGAGCTGGTAGCCGGCCCAGGTCCAGCCCTCCGGGATGAAGTCCTGGAAGCTCTTGCGCCCGCCCTCGGCGACCGGGGCGGTGTAGTCGGGCAGGTGCCAGCCGATGTGCGGCTGGGCGCCGAGCAGGCCGAGTCCGAGGGCGGCGTTGCCGTCCTTCTTGAGCAGCTCGTTGGTGAGGAACTCGCCGCTGCCGAGGACCACGACGTCGGTGCCGCGGCCGGTGGGGACGGCGACCACGGGGTAGCCGTGGCCGCGCGGGTAGCAGCCCTCGCCACGGCTGCCGGAGGTGTAGAGCAGGCCGCCGACGTGGGCGCTGCCGGCCCGGACCGCCTCCGGCAGCGAGCAGCCCGGGTCGGTGCCGCGGACGCGGGCGTAGGGGACGCCGCCGTTCTCGTCGGACATCCGGACGCCGGGGGCGAGCGCGCTGAGCGCGGCGGGGCCGGGGGCGATCAGGACCAGTCGGCTGTGCCGGGCGGCGGCGACGGCGGCCAGCTGCTCGGGGGTGAGCAGGTCGGGTTCGGGCAGTACCAGGGTGTCGGCGCCGGTGGGGCGGCCGGTGGGGTCGGTGATGACGTCGACGGTGAGGCCCTGGCGCTCCAGCAGGGCGACCAGGGCGTGGCCGCCGGTGGCGTCGTAGGAGCGCGGGTCCAGCGGCGGGTACTGGCGTTCGTCGTTGGCGGCGGCCAGGACGACGGCGGCGAGCAGGGCGAGGACGACGGTGAGCAGGTACCAGCGGGCGCGCCGCCACAGGCCGCGGCCGGTGGGGGCGAGGCTGGTGCCGGTCGCGACGGGGTCGGTCGCGACGGGGTCGGCCGCGACGGGTCCGGGCGCGGGCCCGGTCGGGTGCGGCGGTGCCGTCGGGACGGGGGTGGCGCTGGTCATGCGGCTCCTCCGGCGGCCGGGGCGAGGACCGGGCGGGCGCGTTCGAGGGTCCGGTCGAGGTCGCGCAGCAGCTGGTAGGCGGCCTGGTCGGCGGTGCGCTCGCCGTAGGCGATGTCGTCGAAGGCCCGGGCGGCCGCGAGCAGCGCGCCGGCATGCTCGGGCAGTGCGCGGCCGGCTTCGACGGCGGCCTCGTCGGCGGTGCGGCCGGGCCGGGGGTCGAGCAGGGTGCGTTCCTCCAGTGCCCGGACCAGGGCGCGCATCTGCTCGCGGACGGCGTCCGCCCACTGGCCGGCCGCGGCGTGCCGCTCGGCGTCGGTCCGGTGCTCGGCGGCGCTGCGCGGGCCGGTGCCGCCGAAGACGCCGAGGTCGGTGCGGGCGGCCCGCTTGGGCGCGCCGAGGCGCCACCAGAGGGCGGCGCCGATCACCAGGGCGACCACCAGGAAGAGGATCAGCCCGGTGGTGCCGGTGGTACCGCCGCCGGCGAGCGCGCCGAGCGCGTCGTCGATCCGGTCCATGACCCAGTTGACGATCCGCTCCTGGATGCTCGGGTCGTGGCGGTGGTAGTCGGCCTTGACCAGCTCGTCGCGGGCCGCTTCGCGCGCCGCGTCACGCGGCGTCGTGACCGGGGCCCCGCCCGCGAGCACGACGATCTCCCCCCAGGTCGGCATCGGGCTCAGAGCCTTGCCGGGGCGGGGCCGCCCTGACCGCCCCAGCCGGTGCCGCCGTACTCGGGCAGGCCGGCGGCGCGGGCGAGCTCGATGTCGAGGGCCTCGCGCCGGATCCGCTGGTCCACGTAGAGCAGCACGCCGATGGTGGCGGTGAAGGGGAGCGTGATGGTGGACGAGAGGATGCCGCCGATGGCGAGGGTGACCAGCATCGCGGTGGGCATGGAGGTGGAGTCACCGGCGTCGAGCTGGCTGGTGAGGTCGCTCCAGCCGAGCATCATGCCGGCGACGGTGAACGGGGTGCTGATCACGCTGGAGACGACCCAGGCGATGACCGTGCTGAGCAGGGTGATGCCGAAGATCCGCCACCAGGAGCCGCGGACCAGGCGCCGGGAGCGGGAGAGGGCGGCGATGACGCCCTGCTTCTCCAGCATGAGCGCGGGCGCGGCCAGGCTGAGCTGGATGCCGAGCCAGCCGGCCACGGGGAGGCTGAGCGTGCCCACGATGATCAGCAGGGCGGTGATCGCCGGTTCGGCGGCGCCGGACAGCGCGTAGCCGATCAGCGGGGTGAAGCCCAGCAGGATGATGCCGCCGAGGATCAGGGCGTTCAGCAGGGTGAGGCCGATGAGCTGGAGCGTCCGGGGCCGGGCGTCGCGCCAGGCCTCCCCGAGCGTGACGGACTGCCCGAGGATGGCCCGGCTGACGACCATGGTCAGCAGGGCCGAGGCGATCACGCTGAGCAGCCCGGCGAGCGGCAGGCTGACCAGGGAGGTCAGCACCGGGGTGAGCTCGCCGGTGTCGCCCTGGACGGCGAGCTGGGCGCCGAGCGCGACGCCCTGCTGGACCACGGCGACGCCGAAGGACAGGCCGAGCGCGACCCGCCAGTGCTTGCGGACGGTGGAGACCGCGCCGTCGAGGATCTCGCCGAGGCCGAGCGGGCGCAGCGGGATGACACCGGGCTTGGGGCTGGGCGGGGCACTCCACCCGAACTGCCCGCCGGGCGGCCCGTACGGCGGCTGCTGGCCGTAGGGGGGCTGCTGGCCGTACGGCGGCTGCTGCCCGTACGGGGGCTGCGGTGCGCCGGGGGCGGTGCCCCAGGCGGGCGGGGCGTCGTGGGGCGGTGCCGACTGGCCGGGCACGGCGGCGGGCGCGTCGGCCGGGGGCCGGGCACCGTCGCGGGGCGGCTCGGACGAGCCGGGCGAGGCCCAGCCCGGAGTGTCGGTCATCACTGCTCCTCGGAGGGCGTCAGAGTTCGCGGCGCCGGGTGGATCTTCACATGGGCGCAGCGCCCATCGTGCCATGGTGGTCGGACGCGCCCCAGGGGGATCCGGTTGCTGAACGGCAACGGCCGCTCCGTGGACGGCCGGTGGTCCTTCCCGGGGCCTCCGGGGCCGGGTCGGGCCGGGGCTTTCGCCCGGTATGGCCGGAATTCGCCGGGCCGCCAGTTGGCCGTTCTGGAGCAATGGGACTGCTGTGCGGCAGGTCACAATCCGGTAATGAGAAGATGGACCCATGAAGGGACGCGTCCTCGTCGTTGATGACGACTCCGCACTGGCCGAGATGCTCGGCATCGTGCTGCGTGGTGAGGGTTTTGAGCCGTTTTTCGTCGCGGATGGGGACAGGGCGCTAGCCGCGTTCCGGGAGACCAAGCCCGACCTGGTCCTGCTCGACCTGATGCTGCCCGGTCGGGACGGCATCGACGTCTGCCGGCAGATCCGGGCGGAGTCCGGGATCCCGATCGTCATGCTGACCGCCAAGACCGACACGGTGGACGTCGTGGTGGGTCTGGAGTCGGGTGCCGACGACTACGTGACCAAGCCGTTCAAGCCCAAGGAACTGGTGGCCCGGGTGCGCGCCCGGCTGCGCCGTGCCGAGGAGCCGACCCCGGAGCAGCTGACCATCGGCGATCTGGTGATCGACGTGGCCGGCCACTCGGTGAAGCGGGAGGGGCGGGGCATCCCGCTGACCCCGCTGGAGTTCGACCTGCTGGTCGCGCTGGCCCGCAAGCCCTGGCAGGTGTTCACCCGCGAGGTGCTGCTGGAGCAGGTGTGGGGCTACCGGCACGCGGCGGACACCCGGCTGGTGAACGTCCATGTGCAGCGTCTGCGCTCCAAGATCGAGAAGGACCCGGAGCGCCCCGAGATCGTGGTGACCGTCCGCGGCGTCGGCTACAAGGCCGGGCCCAGCTGACGTGAGCGACCAGTCCGACGAGACCCCGGCGGCCGGCGCGACCGACGGGGGCGGCTCCGCCGTGCGCGGGGACGTGCTGAGTTCGACCGTCCGCAACCGCCGGCGGCGCGGCCTCGCGGCCCCGTTCGCGCCGGTGGTCCGTCAGCTGCGCCGCCCCGTGCACCGGGTGGCGGCGCTGTACCGGCGGTCGATCCAGCTGCGGGTGGTGGCGGCGACCTTGCTGCTGTCGGTCCTGGTGGTGCTGGTGCTGGGCGTCGTCGTGGTGGCCCAGGTGCGGACCGGGCTGCTGGACACCAAGCGGGCCGCGGCGCGCGACCAGGCGATCGCGGGCTTCCAGACCGAGCTCAAGAAGATCGACGAGGCGAAGGACCTGCGGGTGCGCACCGGCGCGGCCGCCGACCCGGCGCCCGAGGAGCCCGGGACCTGGCTGCTGCGGCAGGTCGGCGAGCTGGCGGCCAGCGGGCAGAACGTCTACTCGGTGATCGCGATGCTGCCGGCCACCGGCCAGACCGTGCCGCCGGCGAAGGACCGGCCCAGCTACGGCCCGCGCTACTCGGGCGACATCTCGCCGGACAGCGTCCCGGCCGCCCTGCGGGCCCGGGTCGCGCAGGAGGCCGGTCAGACCTTCAGCCAGCCCACCCGGATCCAGCGCTCCGCGGAGAGCGGCGGGAAGACCGAGCCGGGCCTGGTCTTCGGCCAGCAGTTCACCGGCCCGGACGGCACCAGCGACTACCAGCTGTACTACGTCTTCTCCTTCGGCCAGGAGACCAAGACCCTCAACCTGATCACCGGCACCCTGGCGACCGCCGGCGTGTTCGTGGTGATCATGATGGGCGGCATCGCCTGGCTGGTGGTGCGCCAGGTGGTGACGCCGGTCCGGATGGCCGCCGGGATCTCCGAGCGGCTGGCCGCCGGGCACCTGGAAGAACGGATGAAGGTCACCGGCACGGACGACATCGCCAGGCTCGGCGAATCGTTCAACCGGATGGCCAACGCGCTGCAGGCGCAGATCCGCCAGCTGGAGGAGCTGTCCCGGGTGCAGCGGCGCTTCGTCTCGGACGTCTCGCACGAGCTGCGCACCCCGCTGACCACCGTCCGGATGGCCGCCGACCTGATCTACGACAGCCGCGAGGACCTGGACCCGATGGCGGCCCGGTCCGCCGAGCTGCTCCAGGGGCAGCTGGACCGCTTCGAGTCGCTGCTCGCCGACCTGCTGGAGATCAGCCGGTTCGACGCGGGCGCGGCCGTGCTGGACGCCGAGCCGGTGGACCTGCGCGACATCGTCGGTCGGGTGGTCGAGGCCGCGGACCCGCTGGCGCAGGCCAAGGGCAGCGCGGTGGTGATCCGCGGCGACGGCGAGCCGGTGGTGGCCGAGGTCGACTCCCGGCGGATCGAGCGCATCCTGCGCAACCTGGTGGTCAACGCGCTGGAGCACGGCGAGGGCCGGGACGTCGTGGTCCGGCTGGGCTCGCAGGACGGCGCGGTGGCGGTCGGCGTGCGCGACTACGGCATCGGTCTCAAGCCGGGCGAGGCGTCCCGGGTGTTCCACCGGTTCTGGCGGGCCGACCCGTCCCGGGTGCGGACCACCGGCGGCACCGGCTTGGGCCTGTCCATCGCGGTCGAGGACGCGCACCTGCACGGCGGCTGGCTCCAGGCCTGGGGCGAGCCGGGTGGCGGCTCGCACTTCCGGCTCACCCTGCCGCGCACCCGCGGCGGCGAGATCAACCGGGCGCCGTTCCGGCTGGAGCCGGAGGACTCCCGCAACAACCGGGGGCTGGGCACGTACGGGACGCCGTACCGGCGGGCGATCCGCCCGGGCGGATCGACGGCGCTGAGCGCGGCGGAGGAGACGGCCGTCCCGGAGACCCCGGAGGCCTCCGGCAGCGGTTTCGGCAGCGGGCTCGGCGGCGTGCTGAGCATCGGCCCGGGTCTCGGCCGGCGCGCGCCGGACGCCCCGCGGGCCGACCCGTCGGACGTGCTGCCGGCCGGTGCCGGGTACGGTGCGACCGGCGCGCAGGTCATGGTGGACACGGCGCCGGGCCGGCCGTCGGTGGCGCAGCGCACCGCGGGGCCGGACGAGGCCGCCGGGGTGGACGGCACGGGTGGAACCGACACGGAGGGGTCGCGGGGTGCGAAGGACCAGCGGCAGGACTGAGCCTCGGCTGGCCGGGGTGGCCGGCGCCCTGCTGGGCAGCCTGCTGGCCGGCGGCTGCGCGGCGATGCCGGATTCCGGGGGCGTCACCAGGATCGAGCAGTCCAAGAGCTCGGCGGAGAAGAACCTGCAGGTGAGGGTCTTCCCGGTGGAGCCCGCCAAGGGCGCCAAGCCGCAGGAGCTGCTGACCGGGTTCCTGGACGCGCTCACCGCCGACGACAGCTACGGCACGGCCCGCAAGTACCTGACGTCGGCGGCCGCCGCGCGGTGGAACGCCGAGGCGGGCGTCAAGGTGCTCGGCGGCAAGCCGAGCCAGGCCGACGTGAGCGTGACCGACGCCGACACCGACGTCTCCATCCCGGTCAGCGGGCAGCTGGTGGCCGAGGTGGACGAGCGGCACTCGTACCGGATCAAGCCGACGACCCAGCAGCTCCAGTTCAACTTCTCCTTCGTGCGGGAGAAGGGCGAGGAGTGGCGGATCAACGAGCTCCCCGACGGTCTGATCCTCAACGAGGTCAACTTCCGCAACAGCTACCGCCAGGTCGACCGGTTCTTCTACGCCGCACCCGACCCGTCCGCGCCGACCGCCACGGCGGCGACCAACCAGGACGTGCTGATCGCCGACCCGGTCTACCTGCGGCGCCGAATAAACCCGCTGGGCTCGGCCGCCGACGCGCTGGTCAGCGGGCCGTCGAGCTGGCTGGAGCCGGTGGTGCGCTCGGCCTTCCCGGCCGGGGCGAAGGTGGAGTCGGTCACCGTGGACGACAACCACACCGGGCACGTGGGGGTCACCGGGGTCGACCTGGGCAGTGCCACCGCCTGCCGGCAGATGGCCACCCAGCTGCTCTACACCCTCGCCGACCAGGGCACCGGGCAGGTGGACAAGCTGGAGCTCAAGGGGCAGCACGGCGGCCTGGGCTGCCTGGCGACCCGCAGCGACGAGCCCGCGATCGGGCCCGGCGCGCTGGCCGGCCAGATGGCCACCCGGCAGTTCTACCAGCGGGAGGACAACGGCGTCCTGTACGAGACGCGCGCGGCCGATGACGTCTCCGATCCGGTGCGCGGTCCGCTGGGGCGCCCGCAGCAGAGCGGCCGGCGGCTGGGCGCGATCGCGGTGGCCCGGGACGGTGAGCGCGCCGCGGCGATCAGCGGGGACGGCCACCAGCTCTACACCGTGCCGTTCGCGGAGAACACGGCGGCGGGCGCGATGCCCCAGCCGGTGCTGACCACCACGGCCCGTCCGGGCGCGAAGGCCGAGGACGGGCTGACCTCGCCGACCTGGGACGGGCGGGGCGACCTCTTCGTGGTGGACCGGGACCCGCAGGGCCCGAGGGTGCTGATGGTCCGCGACAAGACGGTCGTCGACGTGCCGGTGGCGAAGCTGGACGGCCGCTCGGTGCAGGGCATCAAGGTCTCCTCGGACGGGGTCCGGGTGGCCCTGCTGCTCAAGGAGGGCAAGGACGGCAAGGAGCAGAAGCTCTGGCTGGGGCTGCTGGTCCACGGAGGCACCAAGGAGGCGCCGACCGCGCGGATCACCGGCCTGCAGGAGGCCAATCCGGCGTTCCAGGAGGTGGCCTCGGTCTCCTGGGCGGAGGCGGACCAACTGCTGGTGCTGGGCAAGGAGAAGGACAAGCTGCAGCAGCTGCACTACATCAGCACGGACGGGTCCCCGAACTCCGACGCGCGGCTGCAGAGCGGCGGCGAGCTGGTCACGGTGGCGGCGTCGGAGGCGCGGGTGAGCGGCGGGAGCGGCAGTACGCCGCTGGTGCCGCCGGTGCTGGCGCTGCAGGGCGCGGGGGGCAAGCCGTACCGGCTGGTCAACAACCAGTGGCGGGAGCTGGGGGGACTGCTCTTCGGGGTCTCCTCGTTCATCTACCCGGGCTGATCCCCGGCTGATCTTCGGGCCGGCGCCCGGGCCGCTCTCAGAGGTGGTCCCCGGCTCGGTGCTCGGGCGTGTGCGGGACGCCGCAGGGGTGCCGGTCCGCGCCGGCCGCCGCGACGGTCGCGGCCGCGCAGGGCGGCAGCCCGGCGGCCGACAGCGCCCGGGCCGCCTCGGCGAGGCTGGCGCCGGTGGTCACCAGGTCGTCCACCAGGACCGGCCGGAGCGCGGGCGGGCGGTGTGCGAGCGGCCGGACGGTGAGCGCGCCGTGCAGGTTGCGCCGGCGCTCGGCGGCCGGGAGCCCGGCCTGGTCGGCGACCGGGCGGGTGTGCCGCAACAGCGGTGCGGCGCGGGCGTCCAGGCCCTCCCGGCGCAGCACGCGGGCGGCTGCGCCCGCCATCCGCAGGGTCGGGTCGTGGCCCCGGGCGCGGACGGCCGCGCGGGCCGAGGGCACCGGGACGAGCAGCAGCGGGGCCTGCCCGGCCCGCGGGCCGAGCGCGGAGCGCACCGCGCGGGCGAGGACCTCGCCGAGCGGGCCGGCCAGCCGGAGCGCGCCGCGCTCCTTGTGCGCGAGCAGCAGCCGGCGGACCGGGCCGTCGTACGGCGCGCAGGCATGCACCCAGGGCAGGGCGGCGCAGGGTGCGGGCAGGGCGGTGGCGAGGAGACGCCGACAGTCCGGGCAGAGCTGGCCGCGTTCGGTGCCGCAGCCCGCGCAGGGCGACGGGACCAGCACGTCGAGCAGACCGGCCAGGGCGTGGGCGAACGGCCCTTGGGCGGACGGCGGTCGGGGCGGTGCGGAGGTCGGCGGCACGGCTGCTCCTCCCGGCTTGCGAACGGAGAGTGAGCAAAGAATGCGCCGTACGGGGGGTGTTGTCCAGGTATTTACCTGTGTTTCACTCGCAGGAGGGTAGACAGGGGGCTACGGCTTGACCGCCACGCCCCATTAGTCCGTCATACCCCAACTCTCCGCTGGGGAGGCGAAAACTCCGTGTGAGGTGTTCGATGAGCCCCAGGGGGTTTCAACCGTCCCTGGTGGGGAGGAAGTGAGGTGAGGGCCAGTCGTTCCCACCGTTGCCGGTGGGACGGAGGGCCGGCGGAAGGATTGGCTGGTCCGGCTGGTCTCAGTCCGGTCCGGTAGCACCCGGACCGGCGACAGAACGAGGGATCGGAGTTCTGCGTGGACATCGTTGTCAAGGGCCGCAAGACCGAGGTGCCCAAGAGGTTCCGGGATCACGTGGCCGAGAAGCTGGAGAAGGTCCAGAAGTTCGACACCAAGGCGATCAGCCTCGATGTCGAGGTGTCCAAGGAACACAACCCGCGGCAGGCCGACCGGTCCGACCGCGTGGAGATCACTCTCCGTACCCGTGGCCCGGTGATCCGGGCGGAGGCCGCCGCCGCGGACCCCTATGCGGCGCTCGACCTGGCCTCGGCGAAGCTCGACGCCCAGCTGCGCAAGTCCGCGGACCGGCGTCGGGTCCACAAGGGCGGCAACGGCCGCACCCCGATCAGCGTCGCCGAGGCGACCGCGGCCCTGGCCGCGCTGCCCGAGACGAAGCCGTCGGAGAGCAGCACCAACGGGGCCGTCCGCAAGACCATGATGGGAACCCTGGAAGTGGAGGGCGAAGGCCCGCTGGTGGTCCGGGAGAAGACGCACCCGGCCGCCCCGATGGCGCTCGACCAGGCGCTCTACGAGATGGAGCTGGTCGGCCACGACTTCTACCTCTTCGTGGAGAAGGACAGTGGCCTGCCGAGCGTGGTCTACCGCCGGCACGGCTACCACTACGGCGTGATCCACCTCAAGGCCGACGGCTCGACCGTCGAGGGTGGTGGCGCCGGCGGCGCGATCGGCGCGGGTGACGACGAGGACTGACCGTCCGAGCAGCGTGGGAGGGTGACCCCGGTGGCCGGTGCCGCCGGGGTCACCGGCGTTCCGGGGCGGGTCGGTGTGCCGTCGGGGCGGCCCGCAGGTCACCCGATGCGGGGCGATCGGCGCCGGAGGGTGACCGGAGGGGGCTCCGGCCGTGGAATGATTGGCGCACGACGACCGGCGACGGGGGAGGAGCGGATGGGGGATCACTTCGGGTTGGGGCCCGTGGCGGGGCCGGTCGCGGGGGGGCCGCCGGGCCCGGGGGAGGACCCCGGCTACGGCACCCGCCGGGGGGAGCCGATCCGCGTCCTGGTGGTGGACGACCACGCGCTGTTCCGCCGCGGCCTGGAGATCGTGCTGGCCGAGGAGGAGGACATCACCGTCGTCGGCGAGGCCGGGGACGGGGCCGAGGCGGTGCTCAAGGCCGCCGACCTGCTGCCGGACATCATCCTCATGGACGTCAGGATGCCGCGCCGCAGCGGGATCGAGGCCTGCACCGCGATCAAGGACGTCGCGCCCAGCACCAAGATCATCATGCTGACGATAAGCGACGAGGAGGCCGACCTCTACGAGGCGATCAAGGCGGGCGCCACCGGGTACCTGCTCAAGGAGATCTCCACCGACGAGGTCGCCACCGCGATCCGCGCGGTCGCCGACGGGCAGTCCCAGATCAGCCCCTCGATGGCGTCCAAGCTGCTCACCGAGTTCAAGTCGATGATCCAGCGCCGGTCCGACGAGCGCGAGTTGGTGCCCGCGCCGCGGCTGACCGACCGGGAGCTGGAGGTGCTGAAGCTGGTGGCCACCGGGATGAACAACCGGGAGATCGCCAAGGAGCTGTTCATCAGCGAGAACACCGTGAAGAACCACGTGCGCAACATCCTGGAGAAGCTGCAGCTGCACTCCCGGATGGAGGCCGTGGTCTACGCGATGCGCGAGAAGATCCTCGAAATAGGGTGAGTGGCGGGCCCCTCGGGGTGCGCTCAGCCGAGCAGCTTCTCCAGTGCCGGGCGGAGCGCCTCGTCGTGCAGGGTCTCGATCCGGACGCTGTCGCAGCCCACCCAGGAGGCCGCCTCGCGCAGCGCACCGGCCAGCGCCTCCAGGTGCTTGGGGGAGTCCAGCGAGATCTGACGGGCCACCAGGGTCCGTCCCTCGCGGGCCGGATCGACCCGGCCGACCAGCTGTCCGCCGGTCAGCAGCGGCATCGCGAAGTAGCCGTGCACCCGCTTGTGCTTGGGCGTGTAGGCCTCCAGCCGGTGGGACATGCCGAAGATCCGCTCGGTGCGCGGGCGGTCCCAGACGAGCGAGTCGAACGGCGAGAGCAGCGTGGTGCGGTGGCGCCCGCGCGGCGCCGCGGCGAGCGCCGCCGGGTCGGCCCAGGCCGCGCCGGGCGAGCCGTCCGGGCCCCAGCCGGCCACCTGGACCGGGACCAGGCCGGATTCGGGCAGCGCCGCGTCCAACTGGTCGGCGCGCAGCCGGTGGTAGTCCAGCAGGTCGGCCCGGGTCGCCACGCCGAGCGCCGCGCCGGACTGCGCGACCAGGGTGCGCAGGCACTCCGCGTCGTCGGGCTCGGCAGCGAACAGCTCGGCGGGGACGGCCTGTTCGGCCAGCGCGTAGACGCGCTTCCAGCTCCGGCGGTCGGTGCAGACCACATCGCCGAAGGCCAGCGCCCGCTCCACCGCGATCTTGGTGTCCGACCAGTCCCACCAGTCGGCGGTCCGCTTGGCGCCGCCCAGCTCGGTGGAGGTGAGCGGGCCTTCGGCGCGCAGCTTGTCGAGCACGGTGCGGTACGTCGCCGCGTCGACCTGCTTGCCCCAGACGTGGGCCTTGGCGCGGTAGCGCCGGCGCCGGAAGGCGAACAGCGGCCACTCCTCGACGGGGAGCACGCAGGCCGCGTGCGACCAGTACTCGAAGCTCGCGCCGGAGCCCCAGAACGCCGTCTCGACCGCCGGGCGGCCGACCGCGCCGAGCCGGGCGTACGGGACCAGTTCGTGCGAGCGGGCCAGCACCGAGATGGTGTCGAGCTGGACGGAGCCGAGCCGGCGCAGCACCCCGCGCACCCCGCCGCGGCGGTCCGGGGCGCCGAGCAGTCCCTGGGCGCGCAGGGCGATCCGGCGGGCGTCGTCGGCACCGAGGACGGTCACCGGGGCGGGGGTCGCGGGGGCGGGGCCGGCAGCCCGGCGCGGGGTCAAGGCGGTCATGCCGGCGAGCCTAGACCGGGGCACCGACAACCGGCCCGGGCCGCGGCCCGCGCGGTCAGTCGGGGAGGTCCTCGGCGAGCAGCGAGGCGATCCAGCAGTCACGGAACAGCCCGCGCTGCTCGGCGTAGGAGCGCAGCAGGCCCTCGCTGCGGAAGCCGACCTTCCGGGCCACCCCGCGCGAGCCCTCGTTGCCCACGTAGGCGAGCCACTCCAGGCGGCGCAGGCCCAGCTCGCGCAGCCCGTAGCGGGCCACCGCGGCGGCGGCCTCGGTGGTGTACCCGCGGCCGCGGGACTCCTTGGTCGCCCACCAGCCGACCTCGGCGGTGCCCGGCCGGCCGGGGCAGGCCATCAGCCCCTGGCTGCCGACCAGCGCGCCGGTCTCGCGCTCGAACACGCACCAGACCAGGTTCTCGCCGCTCTGCCAGCCGTTGGCGGCGAGGTCGTGGACGAAGTACTCGGCGTCCTCGCGGCGGTACGGCGACGGGACGACCGTCCAGCGCTGGATCTCCTCGTCCTGGCAGGCGGCGAAGACCGCGTCGACGTCGCCCTCGGCGGGAGCGCGCAGGACCAGGCGGTCGGTGGTGAGGGCGACGGGCGCCGTGGGGCGCGGGCCGGTCTGCTGCTGCGACTGCTTCGGCTGCTCATCCATGGACGGATTATTCCGTGCAGAGATAAAACGGAGCATCCGATTAACGGACCGGCACGTTCAATCAGCCGGACAACCGCCCGGTTTGCCCCGGTGCGAGGGACTATCGTCGGATGTGCTCGCGCGGGTGACACGGGAATACCGTGCTGACGCACCTCCCGGGGCATTGGGCTCCTCGCATACGATGGCCCGTGCGGTGGGGTGGATCCACCGTGCAGTCGTCCAGTGCCAATACAGGCAAGGAGCCCGCTCACGTGTCCGTCTTCGACAAGATCCTGCGCGCCGGCGAAGGCAAGATCCTTCGCAAGCTGCAGCGGATTGCCGCCCAGGTCAACTCCATCGAAGAGGACTTCGTCAACCTCACCGACGCCGAGCTGCGCGCACTGACCGACGAGTACAAGCAGCGGATCGCCGACGGCGAGAGCCTGGACGACATCCTCCCCGAGGCGTTCGCCACCGTCCGCGAGGCCGCCAAGCGCGTGCTGGGCCAGCGGCACTACGACGTCCAGCTCATGGGCGGCGCCGCGCTGCACTTCGGCTACGTCGCCGAGATGCGCACCGGTGAGGGCAAGACCCTGGTCGGCACGCTGCCCGCGTACCTCAACGCGCTCACCGGCAAGGGCGTGCACCTCATCACGGTCAACGACTACCTCGCCGAGCGCGACTCGGAGTGGATGGGCCGGGTGCACCGCTTCCTCGGCCTCGAGGTCGGCGTGATCCTCGGCAACATGACGCCCGCCGAGCGCAAGCGCCAGTACGGGATGGACATCACGTACGGCACCAACAACGAGTTCGGCTTCGACTACCTGCGCGACAACATGGCCTGGTCGAAGGACGAACTCGTCCAGCGCGGCCACTACTTCGCGGTGGTCGACGAGGTCGACTCGATCCTCATCGACGAGGCCCGTACCCCGCTGATCATCTCCGGCCCGGCGGACCAGGCGACCAAGTGGTACGCCGACTTCGCCAAGCTGGTGCTGCGCCTGAAGATCGACCGCGACTACGAGGTCGACGAGAAGAAGCGCACCGTCGGCATCCTGGAGGAGGGCGTCACCCGGGTCGAGGACTACCTCGGCATCGACAACCTCTACGAGTCGGTGAACACCCCGCTGGTCGGCTTCCTGAACAACGCCATCAAGGCGAAGGAGCTCTACAAGGCGGACAAGGACTACGTCGTCATGAACGGCGAAGTCATGATCGTCGACGAGCACACCGGCCGCATCCTGGCCGGCCGCCGCTACAACGAGGGCATGCACCAGGCGATCGAGGCCAAGGAAGGGGTGGAGGTCCAGAACGAGAACCAGACGCTGGCCACCATCACCCTCCAGAACTTCTTCCGCCTGTACGACAAGCTGGCCGGCATGACCGGTACCGGCACCACCGAGGCGGCCGAGTTCCACCAGATCTACAAGCTCGGCGTGGTGCCGATCCCGACCAACAAGACGCCGCTGCGCATCGACCAGCCCGACCTGATCTACAAGTCGGAGCCGGCCAAGTTCGCCGCCGTGGTCGAGGACATCGCCGAGAAGCACGAGAAGGGCCAGCCGGTGCTGGTCGGCACCGTGTCGGTCGAGAAGTCCGAGTACCTGTCGCAGGAGCTGCGCAAGCGCGGCATCCCGCACGAGGTGCTGAACGCCAAGCACCACGAGCGCGAGGCGCAGATCGTCGCCCAGGCCGGCCGCAAGGGCGCCGTCACCGTCGCCACCAACATGGCCGGCCGCGGTACCGACATCATGCTCGGTGGCAACGCCGACCACCTCGCGGCCGCCGAGCTGGCCCAGCGCGGGCTCTCCGCGGTGGACACCCCGGAGGAGTACGAGGCCGCGTTCCCGGCCGCGCTGGAGAAGGCCAAGGCCGCGGTCAAGGCGGAGCAGGACGAGGTCAAGGAGGCCGGTGGCCTCTACGTCCTCGGCACCGAGCGCCACGAGTCCCGCCGGATCGACAACCAGCTGCGCGGCCGTTCCGGCCGTCAGGGCGACCCGGGCGAGTCCCGCTTCTACCTGTCGCTGGGCGACGACCTGATGCGCCTGTTCAAGGCCGGCATGGTCGAGCGCGTGCTCTCGATGGCCAACGTGCCCGAGGACGTGCCGATCGAGTCGAAGATGGTCACCCGGGCCATCGCCTCCGCGCAGACCCAGGTCGAGCAGCAGAACTTCGAGATCCGCAAGAACGTCCTCAAGTACGACGAGGTGCTGAACCGCCAGCGCGAGGTCATCTACGGCGAGCGCCGCCGGGTCCTGGAGGGCGAGGACCTGCAGGAGCAGGTCGGCCACTTCATGGACGACACCGTCGAGGCGTACGTCCGGGCCGCCACCGGCGAGGGCTTCGAGGACGACTGGGACCTCGAGAAGCTCTGGACCGCGCTCAAGCAGCTCTACCCGATCACCCTGGACCTGGAGGAGCTGGAGGAGGAGGCCGGCGGCACCGCGGGCCTCACCCCAGAGTTCCTCACCAAGGTCGTCCAGGAGGACGTCCAGGCGCAGTACGGCGCCCGCGAGGACCAGCTCGGCACCGAGATCATGCGCGAGCTGGAGCGCCGCGTCGTGCTGTCGGTGCTGGACCGCCGCTGGCGCGAGCACCTCTACGAGATGGACTACCTCCAGGAGGGCATCGGCCTGCGGGCCATGGCGCAGCGCGACCCGCTGGTCGAGTACCAGCGCGAGGGCTTCGACATGTTCACCGCGATGATGGAGGGCATCAAGGAGGAGTCCGTCGGCTACCTGTTCAACCTGGAGGTCCAGGTCGAGCAGCAGGTCGAGGAGGTCCCGGTCGAGGACGCCCAGGTCGTGCTCGACAAGCTGGAGAAGGACGCCGCCCGTCCGGAGATCAAGGCCAAGGGCCTGGAGGCCCCCAAGCCGCAGCGGCTGCACTACACGGCCCCCTCGGACGAGGTCGGCGGCGGTGTGGTCGAGGGCGACTTCGAGGACCTCGGTGCGGAGGACGAGGGCGACGGGCTGACCCGCGCCGAGCGCCGCAAGGCCGCCAAGTCGGCCAAGGGCCGCCGCCGCAAGGGCTGAGACGAGGCCGGGGGCCGGTCCGCGCGTCGGACCGGCCCGGCGCAGGGCAGGGCGCCGCTCCCGTACGGGGGCGGCGCCCCGCGCCGTTTCCGGGGGCGTGCCGAGCGGACCGCGGGTCGGCGGCGCGGCGGCGGGCGGCGGCGCGGGGCGGGCGACGGCGGTCACCGGGCCTCCACGGCGGTGCACTGCCACTGGCCGGAGGGGCCGCGCGGCTCCAGCCGGAACGCCACCATGTGGTGCCGGGCGCCGAGGTCGACCCGGACGCAGGCCTCGACGGCGCCCGGCGAGGGGGAGCGGTCGTGCACCGGGCCGAGCCGGGGCCGCTCGCCGGCCCGCGTCCGGCGCAGGGTGCCGGCCCGGACCAGGGCGGAGAGCTGGCCGTAGCAGTCCAGCGTGGTGTGGCGCAGCAGCTGGCCGGACGGCCGGGCGCCGGTGAGCACCTCCACCAGCCGGTGGGCGAACCGGGTGCTGAGGCCGTCGAGCGGCTCGCGGTCCGCACCGCCGGTGCACGCGGTCCGGGGGTGACGGGGCCGGCGCGGGGGCGCCGGGTGGTGGTCCCGGGCGGTGCCGCGCGAGCGGTAGGGGCGCGCGGAGAGCACGGCGGGCGGGGTGAGCGGCGGTGCGGCGCGGTTCGGGCACGTGGTCATGGGCCTTCCTCGGGGGCGGTCGGCGCGGGGCCTGGGCGGGGCTGGACAGGGCTGGACGGGGCTGCCGGCGAGGCTGCCGGCGAGGCTGCCGGCGGGGCCGGGAAGCGGCTGGTGCGGGTACGGACGGGTCCTTGCTAGTGGCCCCCGTGCGGGGCGGCAACGGGTTTCCCGCGGCCTCCCCGACGGCCTCGAAGTTCACCTATCCGGGTGAGTCGGCCCGTGCGGTGGCAGGCTTCCGGGCACCCCCGTCGGCCCGGGGTTGACGCGCCGGGGAGGCCGGGAGGGCCCGAAAGGGGACGGTCCGTTCGCCAGGACGGACGTTGCGCCCCCGGCCGGTCGGCGCGCAGGATCGAAGGCCGGGCCGTACGCCTCGCGAACCTCGTGCGGCGTCCGCCCGGCAGCGCACCAGCACCGCCCCGACGAGGACAGGCGGCCGGTATGACGACATGGGTATCGGGGACGCGTCCGGCACCCCCGGGGGCCGGGGGCGCTCCCCGGCGCGGCCTGGTGCTGGGCGGCGGGGGCATGCTCGGCGCGGCGTGGACCGTCGGTGCGCTGCGCGCCGTCGAGGAGACGACCGGGCGGCCGCCGGGCGATGCGGAGGTGCTGCTCGGCACCTCGGCGGGCGCCATCCTCGGTGCGCTGCTGGCGGCTGGGGCGGACACCGGCCAGCTCCGCGACCACCAGCGCGGCCTGCCGATCGGCTCCGGGCCGCTGGCCGGGATCGAGTTCGACTACGACACGGCGGTCGGCGGCGCGCTGCCGCCGCGGCCCCGGGTCGGCATCGGCTCGCCGGGCCTGCTGCGGGACGCCGTCCGGCACCCGCGCACCTACCCCTGGCTCACCATGGTCTCGGCGATGGCGCCGCACGGCCGGGGCTCGCTGGCGTCGGTCGGCGCGCTGGTCGGCGGCCTGTTCGAAGGGGCGGACGGCACGGACGGCACGGGCAACGTGGGCGGCGCGGACGGCTGGCCGGCGGGCTCGGCGCTGCGCGTCGTCGCGGTGGACTACCGCACCGGCCGCCGGGTGGTCTTCGGCGACCCCGGCGCGCCCCCCGCCCGGGTCGACGAGGCGGTGATGGCCTCCTGCGCGATCCCCGGCTGGTTCGCGTCCGTCCCGGTCGGCGGCACCGAGTACGTGGACGGCGGCTGCTGGTCGGCCACCAACGCCGACCTGCTGCTGGACCGGGGCCTCGACGAGGTCTACGTGCTCGCCCCGATGGCGCTGCGCCCCGATCCGCCCGGGCGCCCGGAGCCCGACGACGGCGCGTCCGCCGCCACGCGCGCCCGGCGCGTGCGGGACCGGCTGCACGCCCCGCGCGAGCGGGACCGTCCGAGCGGGGTGCTCGCCCAGCTGGTCGCCCGCTACCGCCGGACGGTGACCCGCCAGCTGCTGCGGGAGGCCGGACTGCTGCGGGCGGGCGGCGTGCGCGTGCACCTGCTCGCTCCCACCCCCGCCGACCTGGCGGTGATGGGCCCGAACATGATGGACCCGGCCCGTCGCGGACCCGTCCTGGAGAGCGCGCTGGACACCTGCCGCCGCACCCTGGAGGCCGCCCGCTGACCGCCTCCGGAGGGGCCGGGGCCCGGGCCGACGGCGTGCGGGTGATCACGGCCCGCCGTCCGGCGCTTATTCTTGGGGCGCTGGAAGCTGTGCCGCTGGACGAACCGGAGAGTGCCACCGATGCGCGTGTACGTGCCCACCACCCTGACCGGCCTGGCGGCGGCGCACTCGGGCGGCGCGCTGGAGCAGTCCGCGGCGTACGCCGTGACGCCCGCGCTGCGC
The DNA here is from genome assembly GCF_042800875.1 of Kitasatospora sp. NPDC057595. Taxonomy (NCBI): domain Bacteria; kingdom Bacillati; phylum Actinomycetota; class Actinomycetes; order Kitasatosporales; family Streptomycetaceae; genus Kitasatospora; species Kitasatospora sp. NPDC057595. The sequence continues at coordinate 21,283 of NZ_JBHVGL010000013.1, forward strand.
GAGTGGTACGTCAGCGACGACCTGGAGGAGCTGGAGTACGCGGCGCTGAACCGGGCCGCCCAGTCCTCGCTGCGCCTGCTGGCCGCCGAGCCGGACGCCCCGCGCCGCCGCGTCGTCGTGGCGCTCGACGTCGCCGACTCGGCGGTGAAGCCGTTCCCCGGCGACGAGTACCAGGACCAGGCCTCGCTCGGCCGGGTGGTGCTGGCCGGCCCGGTGAAGCTCGCCAAGGCGGCCTCGGTGCACGCGGACGTCGCCGACGTGGACGTGGTGGCCGACGTGGCGGCGGCCGTCGAGGCGGTGACGGCGGCGGACACGGGCGACCAGGACGCCCAGTTCACCGTGGACGGCGCCGAGGACCACGACCTGCTCTGGTTCGCCACCCAGGAGATCGCCGCCCTGCTGGCCTGAGGCCCCGCCGGTCCGAGGGGCCGCTCGGCCGAGGCCCTGCTCACCGGTCCGTGCGCGGAGGTCCGCGCGCGGACCGGGGGTGAGCCCCGTCCTACCGGTCCGGCACCGCCCGGCGCTACCGTTCAACACGTGCGCACTCATATCGTCTGGGACTGGAACGGAACGCTCTTCCACGACATGGAAGCGGTGCTCGGCGCGAGCAACGCCGCCTTCGCGACCATCGGCGTCGGCCCGATGACGCTGGAGGAGTACCGCGAGCAGTACGAGATCCCGATCCCCCGGTTCTACCAGCGGCTGCTCGGCCGGCTGCCCTCCGACGCCGAGTGGCTGCGCCTGGACGACGCGTTCCACGACAGCTACCGCGAGCTGAGCACCGCCTGCGGCCTCACCGAGGGCGCCCGCGAGCTGCTGGACGGCTGGCGGGCGGCCGGGCGCAGCCAGTCGCTGCTCTCCATGTACGAGCACGACCGGCTGCTGCCGGTGGTCGAGGGCTTCGGCCTGACCCCCCAGTTCCTGCGGGTGGACGGGCGCAGCGGCCCGGCCGGCGGGCAGAAGGCCGAGCACCTGGTCCGGCACCTGGCCGCCCTCGGCGAGCAGGTGGACCCGGCCCGTACGGTGCTGATCGGCGACGCGGCGGACGACGCGCTGGCGGCCCTGAACGCGGGCGCGCACGCGGTGCTGTACACCGGCGGCTCGCACACCAGGGAGAAGCTGGAGCCGGTCGGTGTGCCGGTGGTGGACAGCCTGGCGGAAGCGGTGGAGCTGGCCGGCCGGCTGGCCGGCTGACACGCCCGCCGGGCCCGCACGCGGCGCCGGGCGTGTCGCGGACCACGTCCACCGTTGGCGTGTCCGGGCGGGCGAAGGGGCCCGCCGCTGGTCAGGCTGGACGGGTGCCGGGTCCGTCGTCGGAACGGGCCGGCCGCCGTGACGAGGAAGCGGAGCCAGCCATGCCCATCGACGCAGTCACCCAGGTCCCGGTCCCGGGCAACGAGCCGGTGCTCGGCTACGCGCCCGGCAGCCCGGAGCGGGAGCGTCTGGTGCGCCGGCTGGACGAGCTGGCGGCCGAGCAGATCCCGCTGCCGATGACCATCGGCGGCGAGCAGCGCTTCGGCGGCGGCGAGCGGATCGACGTCGTCCAGCCGCACCACCACGCGGCCAAGCTGGGTGTGCTCGGCAACGCCACCCGGGAGGACGCCCGGGCCGCGGTGGACGCCGCGCTGGCGGCCGGGAGGGAGTGGCGGGCGCTGTCCTTCGACGACCGGGCGGCGGTGTTCCTGCGCGCCGCCGACCTGCTGGCCGGGCCGTGGCGGGAGACGCTGAACGCGGCGACCATGCTCGGGCAGTCCAAGACGGCGCAGCAGGCCGAGATCGACTCGGCCTGCGAGCTGATCGACTTCTGGCGCTGGAACGTGCACTTCGCCCGGCAGATCCTGGCCGACCAGCCGGTCTCCTCGCCGGGGGTGTGGAACCGTACCGACCACCGCCCGCTGGAAGGTTTCGTCTACGCGATCACCCCGTTCAACTTCACCGCCATCGCCGGCAACCTGCCGACCGCGCCCGCGCTGATGGGCAACACGGTGGTGTGGAAGCCCGCGCCGACGCAGACGCTGGCCGCGCACCACCTGATGCGGCTGCTGGAGGCGGCCGGGCTGCCGCCCGGCGTGGTCAACCTGGTCACCGGCGACGGTCAGCAGCTGTCCGCGGTGGCGCTGGCCGATCCCGCGCTGGCCGGACTGCACTTCACCGGCTCCACCAAGACCTTCCGCTCGCTCTGGCAGACCGTCGGCGCCAACATCGGCGGCTACCGCACGTACCCGCGGATCGTCGGCGAGACCGGCGGCAAGGACTTCCTGCTGGCGCACCGCTCGGCGGACCCGGAGATCCTCAAGGCCGCCCTGATCCGCGGCGCCTTCGAGTACCAGGGCCAGAAGTGCTCGGCGCTCTCCCGCGCCTACCTGCCGCGCAGCCTCTGGCAGCGGATCAAGGACGACTTCCTGGCCGAGGTGGACGCGCTGGCCGTCGGTGACGTCACCGACCTGTCGAACTTCATGGGCGCGCTGATCGACCGGCGCGCGTTCGAGAAGAACCGGGACGCCATCGAGCGGGCCAAGGCCGACCCGACGGTGGAGCTGGCGGCCGGCGGCCAGTACGACGACGCGATCGGCTGGTTCGTCCGCCCGACCGTGCTGGTCTCCTCGGACTTCCGCAACGAGATGTTCCGCACCGAGTACTTCGGCCCGATCCTGGCCGTGCACGTCTACGAGGACTCCCGCTGGGACGACGTGCTCGGCCGGGTCGACGCGGGAGCGCCGTACGGGCTGACCGGCTCGGTGGTGGCCCAGGACCGCTACGCCATCGCGCAGGCGGTGGAGGCGCTGCGGTTCGCCGCCGGGAACTTCTACATCAACGACAAGCCGACCGGCGCGGTGGTCGGCCAGCAGCCCTTCGGCGGCGGCCGGGCGTCGGGCACCAACGACAAGGCGGGCGCCGCGCAGAACCTGCTGCGGTGGACCTCCGCGAGGTCGATCAAGGAGACGTTCGTCCCGCCGACCTCGCACGTTCACCCGCACATGGGCTGAGCGTCCACGCTCCGCACACGGATCCCGCACGCCACTCCGTACGAAGTTTCGGCTTTCGGCGCAAACCGGCAGGCTGATTGGACAAGCTGTCCAGGACGGCTTCATCTTCCTGCAGGTTTGCGCCTGGTTGTCCCCTGACACCTTCGATTGATCCCGTTAGGCTGGCTGGCGTCGTCGGGTGACTCCGCAGGCCGAACGTCTCGTCCTACCCGCTGCAGAGGTGTTCCATGCGTGCCATGGAGCCCTTTCAGCAGGACGGTGCGGCAGTATTTTGCGGGAGACCCGGCGGTGTGAAGCGAGACCACCACCGAGTCACGCAACGGCGCGCGACAGGAGCCAAGAAGTCATGCAGACCAAGCTGGACGCAGCCAAGGCCGAACTGCTCAGGAAGGCAGCAGCAGCCGCTGAGAACAGCCAGGTGGGGGGAGCGGCGCCGGGGGAGGGACTGAGCAACGGCGCTCTGTCCGCGTACCTGCACCACTACTACCTCCACACCGCGCCCGAGGACCTGGTCGACCGCGACCCGGTCGACGTCTACGGCGCGGCCGCCTCGCACTACCGCCTGGGCCTCAAGCGGCCGCAGGGCACCGCCGAGGTGCGGGTGCACACCCCCTCGGTCGAGGAGAACGGCTGGTCCTGCGGCCACACCGTGGTCGAGGTCGTCACCGACGACATGCCGTTCCTGGTCGACTCGGTCACCAACGAGCTGTCCCGCCAGGACCGCGCGATCCACATCGTCATCCACCCCCAGCTGGTCGTCCGCCGTGACATCACCGGCAAGCTGCTGGAGATCCTCGACGTCGACGCCTGCGCCCGCAGCCAGGCCGCCGGCACCGAGCTGCCGGCCGACGCGACCGTCGAGTCGTGGATGCACATCGAGGTCGACCGCGAGACCGACCGCGACGACCTGCGCGAGATCGAGACCAACCTGCGCCGCGTGCTCGGCGACGTCCGCGAGGTCGTCGAGGACTGGACCAAGATGCGCGACTCCGCGCTGCGCCTGGCCGACGAGCTGGCCGAGCAGCCGCCCGTCGGGCTGCCCGAGCAGGAGGTCGGCGAGGCCTGGGAGCTGATGCGCTGGCTCGCCGACGACCACTTCACCTTCCTCGGCTACCGCGAGTACGACCTCGTCGAGCACGAGGGCGAGGAGGTCCTGCGGGCCGTCGCCGGCACCGGCCTCGGTATCCTGCGCTCCGACCCGGTCACCCGCGACGAGCAGCACCACGCCGTCAGCGAGGCCTTCGGCCGGCTCTCCGCGCCGGTGCGCGCCAAGGCGCACGAGAAGAAGCTGCTGGTCCTCACCAAGGCCAACAGCCGGGCCACCGTGCACCGCCCCTCCTACCTCGACTACGTCGGCGTGAAGAAGTTCGACGCCAACGGTGAGGTCATCGGCGAGCGCCGCTTCCTCGGCCTGTTCTCGGCCGCCGCCTACACCGAGTCGGTCAGCCGCATCCCGGTGGTCCGCCGCAAGGTCCAGGACGTCATCGCCGACTCCGGCTTCTCCACCGAGAGCCACGACGGCCGCGACCTGCTGCAGATCCTGGAGACCTTCCCCCGGGACGAGATCTTCCAGACCCAGGCCGACGAGCTGCTCCAGATCGCCACCAGCGTCCTCTACCTGCAGGAGCGCCGCCGGCTGCGGCTGTTCCTGCGCCAGGACGAGTACGGGCGCTACTTCTCCGCGCTGGTCTACCTGCCGCGCGACCGCTACACCACCCGCATCCGGCTGCGCCTCATGGACATCCTGATGCAGGAGCTCAACGGCGCCTCGATCGACTACACGGTCTGGTCGACGGAGTCGGTGCTGACCCGTCTGCACTTCGTCGTCCGGGTCACCCCCGGCAGCGAGTTGCCGCACCTGACCGAGGCCGAGGTCGAGCGGATCGAGGCCAAGCTGGCCGAGGCCGCCCGGTTCTGGATGGACGGCTTCAACGACCAGCTGCACGTCGAGCTGGGCGAGGAGAAGGCGGCCGAGCTCTCCCGCAAGTACGCCAACGCCTTCCCCGACGGCTACCGCGCGGACTTCACCGCACGCACCGCCGTGGCCGACCTCAAGCAGATCGAGTCGCTGCACGGCGAGGGCGACTTCCGGCTCAACCTGTACCAGCCGGTCGGCGCGGGCGACGACGAGCGCCGCTTCAAGATCTACCGGGTGGGCGGCCCGATCTCGCTCACCGAGGTGCTGCCGGTCCTCCAGCGCCTGGGCGTCGAGGTGCTCGACGAGCACCCGTACGCGCTGACCCGCTCCGACCAGACCACCGCCTGGGTCTACGACTTCGGCCTGCGGCTGCGCGAGGCCGTCGAGCTGACCGACGAGGCCCGCGACCGCTTCCAGGAGACCTTCGCCGCCACCTGGACCGGCAAGGCCGAGAACGACGGCTTCAACGAGCTGGTCCTGACCGCCGGGCTCACCTGGCGCCAGGCGATGATGCTGCGCGCGTACGCCAAGTACCTGCGCCAGGCGGGCTCCACGTTCTCCCAGGACTACATGGAGGACGCGCTCCGCAACAACACCCACACCACCCGCCTGCTGGTGAACCTCTTCGAGGCCCGGCTGAGCCCCAGCCACCAGCAGGGCGCGCTGGAGCTGACCGAGGGCATCCTGGAGGAGCTGTCCGGCGCGCTGGACGAGGTCGTCTCGCTGGACGAGGACCGCATCCTGCGTTCCTTCCTGCACCTCATCAAGGCCACCCTGCGGACCAACTTCTTCCAGCACGACGGCTCGGGCGTGTGGCACTCCTACGTGTCGATGAAGTTCGACCCGAAGGCCATCCCGGACCTGCCGGCCCCGCGCCCGGCGTTCGAGATCTGGGTCTACTCGCCGCAGGTCGAGGGCGTGCACCTGCGCTTCGGCAAGGTCGCCCGCGGTGGTCTGCGCTGGTCCGACCGGCGTGAGGACTTCCGCACCGAGATCCTCGGCCTGGTCAAGGCGCAGATGGTGAAGAACACCGTCATCGTGCCGGTCGGCTCCAAGGGCGGCTTCGTCGCCAAGCAGCTGCCGGACCCGTCGGTCGACCGCAACGCCTGGCTGGCCGAGGGCATCTCGTCCTACAAGACGTTCATCTCGGCGCTGCTGGACATCACCGACAACCTGGTCGGCGGCGAGGTCGTGCACCCGGCCGACGTGGTCCGCCACGACGAGGACGACACCTACCTCGTCGTCGCCGCCGACAAGGGCACCGCGACGTTCTCCGACATCGCCAACGGTGTCGCCGAGTCCTACGGCTTCTGGCTGGGCGACGCGTTCGCCTCCGGCGGCTCGGCCGGCTACGACCACAAGGGCATGGGCATCACCGCCCGGGGCGCCTGGGAGTCGGTCAAGCGCAACTTCCGCGAGCTGGGCCACGACACCCAGACCGAGGACTTCACCGTCGTCGGCATCGGCGACATGTCCGGTGACGTCTTCGGCAACGGCATGCTGCTCAGCGAGCACATCCGCCTGGTGGCCGCCTTCGACCACCGGCACATCTTCCTCGACCCCAACCCGGACGCGGCCGTCTCCTACGCCGAGCGCCGCCGCCTCTTCGAGCTGCCCCGCAGCTCCTGGGACGACTACGACAAGTCGCTGATCTCGGCGGGCGGCGGCGTCTTCCCGCGCAGCGCCAAGTCGATCCAGCTGTCGCCGCAGGTCCGGGCCGTGCTGGGGGTCTCCGACACCCGGCTCACCCCCGCCGAGCTGATGAAGGCGGTGCTGCAGGCGCCGGTCGACCTGTTCTGGAACGGCGGCATCGGCACCTACGTCAAGGCCTCCTCGGAGACCAACGCCGAGGTGGGCGACAAGGCCAACGACGCCATCCGCGTCAACGGCGACCAGGTCCGCGCCCGCGTCGTCGGCGAGGGCGGCAACCTCGGCTGCACCCAGCTCGGCCGCATCGAGTACGCGTCCAACGGCGGCCCCGAGGGTGTCGGCGGCTGGATCAACACCGACGCCATCGACAACTCGGCCGGCGTGGACACCTCGGACCACGAGGTCAACATCAAGATCCTGCTCAACCAGGTGGTCGTCGACGGCGACATGACGGTCAAGCAGCGCAACACCCTGCTCGCCGAGATGACCGACGAGGTCGGCCACCTCGTGCTGCGCAACAACTACGCGCAGAACGTGGTGCTGGCCAACGCGGTCGCCCAGGCGCACAGCATGGTCAACGTCCACTCCCGGATGATCAACCGCCTGGAGTCGGACGGGCAGCTCGACCGGGCCCTGGAGTTCCTGCCCACCGAGCGGCAGATCCGCGACCGCCAGCAGAACGGCCGGGGCCTGTCCCAGCCCGAGATGTCGGTGCTGCTCGCCTACACCAAGATCACCCTGGCCGACGAGCTGCTCGCCACCGATCTGCCCGACGACCCGTTCTTCCGCACCGCGCTGCACGAGTACTTCCCGAGCGCGCTGCGGGCCCGGTTCGCCGAGCAGATCGACCGGCACCCGCTGCGCCGCGAGATCATCACCACGCTGATCGTCAACGACACGATCAACCGCGGTGGCTGCACCTTCGCCTTCCGCCTGAAGGAGGAGACCGGCGCGACCTACGAAGAGGTCGCCCGCACCCACACCGCCGCCCGGGCCGTCTTCGGCCTGGAGGAGATCTGGTCGGAGATCGAGGGCCTGGACAACCGGGTCCCGGCCCGCGCCCAGACCAAGATGCGCCTGCACGCCCGCCGGCTCGTCGAGCGCGCCACCCGGTGGATGCTCAACAACCGGCGCCAGCCTCTCGACATCGCCGGCACCATCGAGTTCTTCCACGACCGGGTCAACCAGGTCTGGGGCTCGCTGCCCAAGCCGCTGCGCGGCGACGACCTCGTCTGGTTCGAGAAGGTCTACAACGAGCTCACCGAGGCCGGCGTGCCGGAGGAGCTCGCCACCCGGATCGCGGGCCTGTCGTCGACCTTCCCGACCCTGGACATCACCGAGGTCGCGGACCGCTCGGGCAAGGACGTCGCCCAGGTCGCCGAGCTCTACTACGACCTGGCCGACCGCCTGCAGATCACCCACCTGCTCGACCGCATCATCGAGCTGCCGCGCACCGACCGCTGGTCGTCGATGGCCCGCGCCGCCATCCGCGAGGACCTCTTCGCGGCCCACGCGGCGCTGACCGCCGACATCCTCGCCTGCGGTCCCGAGGCCGCCGCCCCCGAGGAGCGCTACACGGCCTGGGCGGACCTCAACTCCACCCTGCTGAACCGCGCCAAGAGCACCCTCGACGACATAAGGGGTTCGGACAACTACGAGCTGTCCAGCCTCTCCGTCGCGATGCGCGTCATCCGCACCCTGCTCCGCACGGGCTCGATGCGCTGACCCCCGGCTGACGCTGTGAACGGCGGGCCCGCGTCCCTGGTGGACGCGGGCCCGCCGTCTTACGCCGTCCGGCTCCGGAACTCCTCCGGGCCCGCGGACAGGTGGAGGTGTGGAACTGTCGCAGCGGGGACGGATACGGGATGGCGATCAGTGGGCGTTCGGGGAGCTGTTCGACGAGGCGGCGGGTGACCTGTACCGCTACGCCGTGCGGGCCACCGGGGACTGGGCGGTGGCCGAGGACGTCGTCCAGCTGACCTTCCTGGAGGCGTGGCGGCTGCGGCACAAGCTGCGCGAGGACGGCGGGGCGGTACGGCCCTGGCTGTTCGGGATCGCCGCCAACGTGCTGCGGAACACCGCCCGGGCGGCGCGTCGGCACCGGGCGGCGATGGAGCGGCTGCCGGCCCGGGACGTGGTGCCGGACTTCGCCGACGAGCTGGTGGGCCGGCTGGACGACAGCGCCCAGTTGGCCGCCGCCCGGCGGGCGCTGGGGCGGCTGCGGAAGGCCGAGCGGGAGGTGTTCGGGCTCTGCGTCTGGGGCGGGCTGGACTACGCGGGCGCGGCCGAGGCCCTGGGGGTGCCGATCGGCACGGTGCGTTCACGGCTCTCGCGCGCCCGGACCAAGCTGCGCGCGCTCGCCGACGAGGAACTGCGCAACGGCCGGGAACCGCGCCCGGCCCCCGGACAGGTACGGGGTGGCCGCGTCGACGCGGCCCGGTCGATACGGGAGACGAACCGATGAACGAGGACGAACGTGCCGAGCTGGACCGGCTGGTGCCGGGTCCGGCGAGGCCCGAGCTCTCCGCCGACCGCCACCGGTTGTTGAGGGGACATCTGATGAGCGAGATCCGGGAGACGAAGCCCGCGCGGGCCCGGCGCGGCCGGCTCGGCTGGGTGGCGGTGCCCGCCCTGGCGGGCGGACTGGCGCTGGCGCTGGTGCTGAGCAACGGCGGCACCGACGGCACGCCGGCGCCGCAGCAGCAGGCCCAGCAGGCGCCGCAGCAGGCGCAGCAGCAGGCCGGCGGCACGCTGAACGCCGCCCCCGTGGGCGCCGTCCAGCTGCTCACCCAGGCGGCCGACACCGCCGCCGGCAAGCCCGACCCCAAGCCGGGCAAGCAGCAGTTCGTGTACGTGGACAGTCTGGTGGCCTTCTCCAGCCTCAACATGAGCACCGGGGAGTCGAAGGTCGACCCCGCGCACCGCCGCCAGATCTGGCTCTCGGTGGACGGCAGCCAGTGGGGCGTCCTCAAGGAGGGGCGGGAGCAGGACGGCAAGCCCAACGCCCCGGAGAAGGCGAAGCCCGGGGAACCGGCTCCGCGCGCCGACGGCGGCATGTGGCTCGACCCGAACCCCAAGCCGGGCCTCAACGCCCCGACGTACGCGTACCTGGCCGCGCTGCCGACCGACCCGGAGGCGCTGCTGAAGAAGATCTACGCCGAGACCAAGGGCATGGGCCCGGGCCCCGACCAGGAGGCCTTCGTGACGATCGGCGACCTGCTGCGCGAGCAGATCGCCCCGCCGGCCGTCAGTGCCGCGCTCTACCGGGCCGCCGCGAAGATCCCCGGCGTCACCGTCGTGGACGACTCCGTGGACGCCTCGGGCCGGCACGGCATGGCCGTGGCACGCGTGGACGGCGGAATCCGCACCGAGTGGATCTTCGACCCGAAGACCCACGAGTTCCTGGGCGAGCGCACCGTCGTCGCCGCCGAGGGCAACGAGTTCGGCAAGCCGGGCACCGTCACCGGCCACTCCGCCATCCTCGCCCGCACCGTCGTCGACCAGCCCGGGGAGGAGCCCCAGCAGAAGAACGCCTGAGCCGGAAGGGCTCGTACGAGAGACAGGTGACGCTGTGGGGCCCGGTACGAGCGGGCCCCACAGCCGTTTCCGGGCGCCTCGATGCCAGGGGCGTGTCCCGGGGGGGGCGCGCAACCCGAACGCTACGTTGAGTGGCGGACCGCATGCGAACAGTTAGGATGGGCCTCACCTCGAAAGGAGGCCCGCCATGACGAGTCCCGTCAGTGAGATGAATCTGAAGATCGCGCAACTCCTCAAGGAAGCGCAACCCAGTGACATCGTTGACATCCTGACGAATCCCGATGAGCAAGGACTGCTCAAGGCCGACAACAACCACAACAACGGAACCAACAACAACAACCCCAAGAAGTTGGCGCAGTAACCTCCGGAATGCCCGGGCGTGTCTGCCCCGAAGTGCCGATGGCTCCTGTGCGGTATTCGCGCAGGGGCCGCTCTCGTGAAGGGATCGAAATACGTGCTGGACACGCTCCTCGTCTTCCCGCCGCAGTGGAGTGCCTTTCAGCCCTCCCTTTCCCTGCCGTCGCTCTCCGCCTGGCTGAGGCGCGCGGGCTACGGCGTCCACTCCCTCGACCTGAACGTCCTCTTCTACGACTGGCTGCTCTCCGAGCGGTGCGCCGACCTGCTCGCCAGGGAGGTTGCCGGGCTGGACCAGCCGTCCGACATCAAGGACGCCTACCTGGCGGTGTTCGCCAGTTCCGCGGACTTCCGCGCCGACCTCGCGAGGTTGAGGGGCGCCGACGCCGGCGCCGACGGGGAGGGGGGAGACGAGTACTTCGACCGCCACTACCTGGCAGTGAGGTCCCTGGGGACCTACCTGTACGCGGTCTCCCAGGTCTGCGAGCAGTTCGCGGTCGGGCCGTACAGTTTCCAGCTCGCCGAGGGGAACCTGTCGTCGGCGGCACTGGAGCGGATGGTGGAATCCCCTCCGCCACTGCTCCTGGAATTCGCCCGCGAGATGGTCGAGGAGCACATCCTCACCCGGCCGGCCCGTTCCATCGGACTTTCCTGTATCGGGCAGGAACAGCTCTACTTCACGCTGCTCCTCGGATCCGTCCTGAAACAGCGGACGGACGTGCCGATCCTCGTCGGCGGCACGATCTTCTCCCGGATCTTCGAGCGTGGCGTCCTCAAGCCGGAGTGGTTCGAGCGGTTCTTCGACGTGGTCGTCCGCAACGAGGGTGAGCGGCCGGCGGAGCACATCCTGCGCAACCTGCGCGACGGACTGCCGCTGACCGAGGGCGTGCCGGGCGTGGTGTACCGCAGCAGCGACGGGCGCGTCGTCTCCGCGAAGCCGAGCGCTCCGCTCCGGCCGCAGGAGATCCCGGTGCCGGACTTCGACGACCTGCCGCTCACCCGGTACCTGTCGGCGGAGACCACCCTGCCGCTGCTCTCCTCGCGCGGCTGCTACTGGGGGAAGTGCGAGTTCTGCCATCACGGGATGGTCTACGGCGAGAAGTACGCCGGTTACCAGGTCGACACGGTCATCGATACCCTCAGGAGCCTCTCCGACCGGTACGGCGTGCGGCACTTCTCGTTCAACGACGAGGCGGTCCCGCCGAAGCTCGCCCGCCTCCTCGGGGAGCGGACCCCGGCCCGGGACACCACCGGATGGCACTTTACCGGGCTCATGAAGTTCGAGGACTTCTTCCAGCGGGAGGACTTCGCCAACCTCCACCGGATGGGCTTCCGGTCGCTCTACGTCGGGCTGGAGTCCGCGTCCGAGCGGGTGCTGGCGCTGATGCGCAAGAACACCCGCCGGGAGGTGATGGTCCGCAACCTCTCCGACGCCACCCTCGCCGGGATCTGGATGCACTGCTTCCTGTTCTTCGGCTTCCCCGGGGAGACCGAGGCGGAGGCCAAGGAGACCTTCGACTTCGTCCTGGAGAACCCGGAGATCATCGGCTCCTTCGGGGCCGGCACCTTCTCCCTGGAGCACAACGCGCCGATCTTCCGCCATCTGGAGGACTTCGGTCTGAGTCTCAAGCGGGCCGCCGGAGAGGACATCGACGTCTACTACGACTACGAGGTCGCCGAGGGGCTGACCCCGGAACGTGCGGCGGATTGGGCCCAGGAGTTGAACGACGCGGCGGCCGACATCCCCGGGTACTACAGCGCGGGCTGGGTGCCGCGGGAACTGCTGCTCGGCCTGCTGTCCCGGATGAGTCCGGCCGAACTCGTCGAACGGGGGACGAAGCTCCGCCGCGACTCCGGCTTCCCCGCCGCCGTCCCGCTGCGCCACGTGGTCAGCCGCTCCCCGCATCCCGACCGGCCCGACCAGTCGATCGTCATCAACCGGGTCAACGGCAACGTCCTCCTCGTCGGCGGTGGGGCCCGCCTCCTCCTGGACGCCTGCCTGGAGTCCGACCTCGACCTCGGAACCCTGCGGACGCTGGCCCCGGTCCTCCTCGACCGCCTCTGCCCGCCGAAGCCCCCGGCGGCCGATGCGGACATCGACGTGAACGTCCGCGAGCCCGTCCCTGTCGGGGCCGGTTAGCCGCGCCGGGCAGGGCCGGGTCCCGGGTGAAAGCGGTTCACCCCTCACGACACGCGCTGAATCGGTCTCTTCGGTGGGCCCGCGCCTCTGGGTGCGGGCCCGCTGCTTTCCTGCGGCAGCGCGGTGGAAGATCCCGGCGGCTTCGCCACGGCCGGGTGGCTCCGATCGGGGCGCCTGGTGTCAAGCAGCGGTGATCGCGCCATCGAAGGCCGGTTTCCGGTCTGATGATCGATCCCCAGGCTGATCGACTGCGGGGCCTTCGCTATGCGTGCCAGAGTAGCCGCCATGGCATAGATGAAATGTCATATGTGGCATGTCCATACCGTGGGATTCCGAAGACGGAGCAGAGGAGGAGTAGGACGATGCGAACGAACCGACTCGGCCTGACGCTGGCCGGTGCCGCCGGTGCGGTGGCGATGCTGGCGGCGCCCACCCAGGCGGGTGCCGCCCAGACCGGCGCCGCGAACACGACCGCCACCGCGGAGATCTGCAGCGCGACCAAGCTGCAGGCCGGGCTGGCGACCTGGCTGTGCGCCGAGGTGAACGGCAGCGACGTGCAGTTGGTGGGCTGGATCTACCTGGCCGGCCCGCCGAGCCCGGGCGGCCCGTACCCGCAGCCCGAGGACCTGGTGACCGTGCTGTCCGGTGAGGTGGTGGGCGGCAACTCGCTCGGCTCGCTCAACCGGTGGACGCGTTTCGATCTCAGCAGGACCGCCGTGCGCGGCGTCGGCGGGACCGTGGCGTGCGGCTCCACCGTGCACGGCAGCTTCAGCGTCACCAAGCCCGGCTGGGGATCGACGCCGGTCACCCTCGACGCCGTGGTGCCCTGTTGATCTGACCGGCGGGTCACCGGGGTAGGGGCGGGCCCGGGGGTCGGGGGACTCCGGGCCCGGTCCGGCGGCAGCCCTGTCCGGGCCGGGGTCGCCCGGTCACTCGAACGCCCCTGGCGGATGGCACGTACCGCAGTCCTGCTGTTGACTCGTTCGTACCGGACCCACCTGTCCCGGTGCGGAGGCGACTGCCCCCACCGCACCCGGTCCCTTGGTACCTGCGCGTCATCGGGGCGTTCCTCCCCGCAGCCCGAGGCGGCGGTCTCACCTGCCTGGTCACTCCTCCTGCCCAGGCGACCCTGGAAGGAACGGTCGTACCGCTATGGCCGGAGCCAAGAACGGCGTCTTCGCCGAGAAGATCTCCCCGTACCTGCGCAGGAAGCGCGAGGAGGCCGGTGAACCGCTCCCCTTCCTCGATCTGCAGTACGTCATCGATCCGGCGGAGACGGCCGGGCGCACCTTCGAGGTCGCACGTCATTACGAGTCCGAGATGCACCCCGTCTTCGAGGGGCGCCGGCTGCGCGGCGTCGAGAAGCTGTACCGGCGGACGCTGTTGGTCGAACCCACCACGATCTGTGCCGCGCACTGCCGCTGGTGCATCCGCGGGCAGTACGACACCTTGACGCTCTCCCGCGAGGACCTGGAACTGATCGCCCGCTACTGCGGTACGGCCCCGGAGAACCGGGACGTCCGTGAGGTGCTCGTCACCGGCGGCGACCCGCTGGTCCTGGTCGACCGGATCGAATGGCTGCTGGACGCGCTGGAGGAGCACGCGCCCCAGGTCGAGACCGTGCGCATCGCCACCCGGGTGCCGCTCCAGGACCCGCGCCGGGTCGACGCGCGCATGCGGCGTGCGTTACGGCGCCGCTCGGCGTTCCGGATCGAGATCGCCACCCACATCAACCACAAGGGCGAGCTGTTTCCCGAGGTCAGGGACGCGTACGCGGCACTCCGGGAAACCGGCGCACGCCTCTACGACCAGACGGTGCTGCTGCGAGGACTCAACGACACCCTCGACACCCTCGTCGAACTCTTCGACGAGCTGCGCTCCATGGACATCGAGGCGCACTACCTGTTCCACTGCGTCCCGATCCGCGGCATGAACCACCACCGCACGTCCGTCGCGGAGGGCCTCGAACTGCACCGCCGACTGGGCGCCTCGGGCCTGGTGTCCGGCCGCGTGCGCCCGCACTTCACCCTGATGACGGACGTGGGCAAGGTGCCGCTGTACGAGGGCTCGATCATCGGCCGCGACGAGAACGACCGCCTCCTGATCCGGACCGGCTACCGGTACGCGGAGCGGGCGGCCTGGGTGCCCGGCTGGCGGCTGCCCGACACCGCCCACGTCGATGACGACGGGTTCCTGCGGGTCTGGTACCTGGACGCCGCCGGCGGGAAGGCCGGGTCCTGATGCCGCGCCTCTGGCTCCACAACGCCTGGACCGAGCACATGGTCGACCGCATGGACCTGCTCACACGGGACGACATCGACGACCACCTGTTCGGGACGAAGCGCCTGGTGTGGCTGGCGCGGGACGGGGACGCCCTCGTCCTGCCGGGGCCCGTCCCCGGCGCCTTCCTCGCACACGTCGCGCGGCACACCGGCATCCGCCCGGACCGCGTCCACGTGGTCGCGCCGGACGCGGACATCCTCACCCAGGGGGTGCTGCACTCGGCGCACGTCCTGGGCCGTCTGCGCGAACTGGTGACCCCCGACTGGGAGTTCCGCCCCTACATCCACGACCGGGGCGCCGAGATCCTCGCACAGGAACTGGGTCTCGTCACCGGGTCGCGGTTCATGGCGGAAGGCGGCGCGGAACTCCTCAACAGCAAGGTCGTCTTCCGTGCCCTGGCGGCGGGGGCCGGGTTCGCCGTTCCGGACGGCATCGCGTGCCGCACCAGCGAGGACCTGGTCCGCACCCTGCGCCGGCTCCTCGCCACGCACAAGTCCGTCATCCTCAAACGCGACCGCGCGGTCGGCGGCCACGGCAACACCGTGATCACCACCGAGCCGGGCCTGGAGGGCACCGGGGCCCTGCGCACCATCGTCCTCGATGACGCGGCCGACCACGGTCAGGTCCTCGAGGAGACCGGACTGACCGCCACCCACGCCCCGCTGGGAGAGGTCGTCCTGGAGGTGTTCCACCCCGGCTGCACGTCCGTGTACGTCGAGGTGGACTGCCCGGAGCGCGGCGAGCCCGTCGTCCTCAACGGGGGACGCCTCCGCATCGACCGGCACCCGCCGGTCTTCGCCGGACTCGTACTGCCGCCCGGGAGCGTGCCGGGGCCGGCCTGGGAGCGGTTCACCGCCGAGGCCCTGCGGCTGGCCCGCCTCGTCCGGGACCTCGGCTATCGCGGCCCGGCCAGCATCGACGCCGTGATCGACCAGGCCGGGGACGTGTGGTTCAACGAGGTCAACGCGCGGATGGGCGCCAGCACCCATCTGCACCACATCGCCGAGACCCTGGTGGGCCCGCGCTGGACGGACAGCCATGTCCTGGTCAGCAGGGTCAACGTCCGGGCGCCCGCGCTCGACCGGCTGCTGCCGGCCCTGGGGGAGCGCGGACTCGCCTGGGATCCACGGCGCCGGCGTGGCATCGTCATCGCCTCCGACGCCACGGCCTCCGCCGGGACTCTCGAATACGTCGTGCTCGCCCACGACCACGAGGAAGCCGAACTCCTGGAGGACCGGCTGACCGCCGTCCTGCCCCACCACGACCGGTGACGACCACCGCAGGTTCTTTCCCGGCGGGCCCGGGTCCGTGGACGCGGGCCCGCCGGTGCTGATCCCCTCCTCGACTGCCTCCGCCCCCGCCGTGGTCGCGGCGGGCCGGTCGATGGCTTCTCCCCGATGTCCCTGCGGTCGCCCGGAGAGGAACCGCCCCCGACGCGTCAGCGGGCGGCGGCGCGTTGGAGGGCGCTGGCGAGGAGGGCGAGGTCGGTGGGGCCGTTGCCGAGTTCGCGGACGGGGCGGCGGGCGGGTGGGGCGCCGAGGGCGTGGGGGTCTATGGCGACGACGGTGGGGCGCAGGGTGGCGGTGCGGGGGATGCGGCCGCTGATGCGGGCGGCCTGGAAGGCGGTGACGCCACCGTCGGGTAGGCGGAGGTAGCCGCGGCCGGGGGTGGTGTCGGGGAGGGCGGCGGCGTCGCCGAGGTGGATGAGGAGGTCGGAGTCGGCCGGGTCGTCGGTGCGCAGGGCGATCCGCAGCAGGGCGGCGTCGTCGACCTCGGTGCCGGTGGTCTCGTCGGGGCGCCCGGTGGTGACGGCGAGGTGGATGCCGAGCGGGCCGCCACGGCGGGCGACGGCGGCGAGGGCGCGGGCGAGGGGGCGGCCGGCCGGGGAGGTGGGGGAGAGCAGGGCGTCGTAGTCGTCGACCACGACGACGAGCCGGGGCGGGCACGGCCCGGCGGCGGGTGCGGCCACCGGGGCGGCGGGGGACTCGGGGCTGCGCGGGTGGATGACGCGGGGCGTGGCCGGGGCAGCCGGGGCGGTCGGGGCGCCGACCACGGCGGGGACCGGGACGGCCTCCCCGTCGAGGATCCGGGCGGCGTGCCAGGAGGCGAAGTCCAGCCCGTCGAACAGCCGCTCGCGCAGCGTCAGCTCGTCCTCCAGCGCCTCGGCGGCGAGCAGCGCGGCCCGCGGGTCGGTGGCGGCGTTGACCCGGCCGGTGACGTGCGGCAGTTCGCTGCACCCGGCGAGCCCGTCCTCGGCGGCCCGCCCCTCGACGATGGTGACGGCGAGGCGTTCGGGCCGCTCGGAGGCGGCCAGCGAGGCGACCAGGGTGCGCAGCAGCTCGGTCTTTCCGGAGCCGCGCGCGCCGCCGATCAGCAGGTGCGGCCCGCCCGGGTCGGGGGACGGCAGGGTGAGTTCGGGGTCGGCGAGGTCGAGGACGCACAGCTCGTCGCGGGTGGTGCCGAGCAGCGCGGTGGCGGCGCCGATGCCGCCGGCGTGGGCGGCCCAGCGGGCGGAGAGCTTGGCCGGGGTGACGGTGTCCAGCTGGAGCAGGTCGAGCAGGCGCAGCGCGTCCGGCAGCGGTCCGCGGTTGGCCGGGGTGGCCTCGCGCAGCGGGGCGAGGACCCGGGCGAGCCGCTCGGCCCAGGCGTCCGAGACGGCGTCCAGCGACACCTCGTGCAGGGTCTCCCGGCCGCGGGCGACCGGGCCCGGGCGGTCGATCGAGAGCTGGGTGCCGACCTCGCCGGTGATCAGCGCGGTGGCGCCGAGGCCGCGCGGCAGCAGTTCGGGCTGTTCGGCGAGGCAGACCGGGAAGATCCCGACCGCCGGGCCCTGGCGCAGCAGTAGGTCGAGCGCGAGCCGGGCGGACTCGGTGCCGGGGCGGCCGTCGACCACGACGACGGTGGCGGGGTGGCCGCCGAGCCCGACCGGGCCGCTGAGCCGGGCGGTGAGCTCGGTGAGCCGGGCGGTGGCCTGCTCGTCGTCGAGGCCGAGCAGCAGCCGGCAGTCCTGGCCCTCGGTGGGGCGCAGGTGGGGCAGCCACAGGGCCCAGGCCCAGGTGTCGGCGCGGTCCTGCGGGGTGCGGAGCGGGTCGGCGTCGACCACCACCAGGCTGAGCCCGGTCGGCGGGTGCAGGGCGGCGAGCTGGGCGACGACGGCGCGGGTGAGCGCGTCGAGGCGCTCGCGCGGGCCGCTGAGGCCGAGGCTGCCGGCGGTCTGCAGGTCGACGGTGACCGGGACGGCGGGCAGCACGGTGCCGGGGGACGTGCCGGGGCCGCCGGGCCGGTCGGCGGTGCCGAGCCGCAGGGTGAGCGCGTCGGGGTGGCCGGGGCCGCGCTCCCAGAGCCGGGGGCCCGGGCCGAGGGCGTTGAGCAGCAGGGTGGCGAGGTCGGGCCAGCGTTCGCGCTGGGCGGCGGCCTGCCGGGTACGGACGGCGGCGTGGTGGCGCTCGGCGCTCTCCTCGGGCGGTTCGGCGGCGGAGCGGCCGAGGCGCAGCGAGAGCAGGCCGCGCCCGCGCCCGGCGGGCGGCTCGGGGGCGGCCGGCGGTTCCTCGGCGGGCGGGGCGGGACGGACCGGGGCGGGGGCGGCGAGCTGGAGGTGGCCGTGGCCGTCGGGCAGCGCCGCGCGGGCGGGTGCGCCGGAGCCGTCGCGGGGGTCCGGGGCGACGATCCGCAGCGTGGTCTCGCCGATCCGCAGCAGGCCGGTGCCGTCCAGCGGGACGGCCTCCTCGGGCGGGCCGGGCGGGACGATCCGGCCGTCGACCGTGGTGCCGTTGGTGGAGCCGAGGTCGCGGACGGTCACCGTGCCGTCGTCGGCGAGGTGCAGGGCGAGGTGGAGCCGGGAGACGTCGGGGTCGTCGACCGGTACGTCGGCCTCGCCGGAGCGGCCGACCCGGATCTCCCGGCCGTGCAGGCGGTGCACGCCGCCGGCGTCGGGGCCGCCGACGACGCGCAGCTCGGCGGCGGCCGGGGTGTCGTCGGGGTCGTCGGCCGTCGGGTCGGGCTCGTTGAGCGAGAGCACGGCGCCGTCGAGCAGCGGTGGGTGGCCGAGCAGCGTGTGCTCGTCGACCCGGTGCGCCCCGGCGTAGAGGTGCACATGGGTCGCGGCCCGTGGTCCGCGCACGCCCACGGCGCCGGCGAGGGCACCCGCCAGGGAGCCGAGCGCGGTGCCGACGGGGGCGGTGACCAGCACGTCCACGTAGGGGATGGCGGAGCCGGCGGCTGCCGGGCCGCTGCGCGGTCGGAGGACGGTCAGCCGGATCTGCATCTCGCCCGCGGTCCCTTCTGCTGGTGTGACGCCTTGTGCCGTTGTCCGGGGCCGCCGCGGGGTGCGGAGGGTGGCCGCGACACCGCTTGGGCCACAGGAGTGGCGAGTGTCATCCTGCCATCCGTCACGGACAGTCCGCGCACCGTACCGGATTTGACGATCTTGCGATCATCGCCATGGTGGAGGCGACGGGGAATCAGGTCAACCGGCGCCCGTAAGGGCAGACCCCGAGGCTCCCGCGGAACCGTCCGCGAACGCTCCGGGTCTTCCCGTAGGGGATGTCCCCCAACCCGGGCGAAAGCCCCTGCCGGTCGCCCCGAAAACGTCGACGGACCCCGTTAGAGTGGCCCGAATACACGGGCCCGGCAGGCTCACCGCACCGGCGGAGGAGCGCCCCGCGCGGGCGGCACGACGAGGAGTGCGACAGGTGCGGCCAGTCGGCAGCAAGTATCTGCTGGAGGAGAACCCCCTCGGACGGGGCGCCACCGGCACCGTGTGGCGCGGCCGGGTCCGCGCCGACGTCGAGGTTCCCGGCAGCGCGCCCGGGCAGCTGGTGGCGATCAAGATCCTGCGCGAGGAGCTCGCCGCCGACCCGGACGTGGTGATGCGCTTCCTGCGGGAGCGCTCGGTGCTGCTGCGGCTGACCCACCCGAACATCGTCAAGGTCCGCGACCTGGTCGTCGAGGGCGAGCTGTTGGCCCTGGTGATGGACCTGGTGGACGGCCCGGACCTGGCCCGCTACCTGCGCGGCAACGGCCCGTTCAGCCCGATCGCCGGCGCGCTGCTGATGGCCCAGGTCGCCGACGCGCTGGCCGCCAGCCACGTCGACGGCGTCGTGCACCGCGATCTCAAGCCGGCCAACGTGCTGCTCGCCACCGCCGTCGTCGACGGCACCGAGCAGATGCACCCGATGCTGACCGACTTCGGCATCGCCCGGCTCGCCGACTCCCCGGGGATCACCCGCAGCCACGAGTTCGTCGGCACCCCCGCGTACGTCGCGCCGGAGTCCGCCGAGGGCCGGCCGCAGACCTCCGCGGTGGACGTCTACGGCGCCGGGATCATGCTGTACGAGCTGGTCACCGGCCGCCAGCCGTTCCAGGGCGACAACCCGCTGGCGATCCTGCAGGCGCACCTCGCCCAGGAGCCGCAGCGGCCGTCCACCATGCCGGAGCCGCTCTGGACGGTGATCGAGCGCTGCCTGCGCAAGGACCCGGCGCAGCGGCCGAGCGCGGTGTCGCTGGCGGGCGCCCTGCGGGTGGTCGCGGCCGGGGTGGGCGTGCACGCCTCCCCGGCGGCGGTGGACGCGGCGCTGGCCGTCGGCGCGCTGCTGGTGCCGGACCCGCAGCCGGCCGCGGTGCCGGGCGGGCCGGTGGGCGTGCCCGGGCTGTCGGCGGACGCGCCGTTCGGCGCCGAGGACCGCACCCAGGTGCTCCCGGCCGGCCAGCAGCCCGGTCAGCCGGGCCAGTACGACCCGGCGGCGGCGACCCGGGTGATGGGCACCCAGCCGCCCCCGTTCGACCCGGCGGCCGCGACCCGGGTGATGCCGCCCGCCGCCGTACCGCCGCCGCCCCCGTCCGGCCCGCCGCAGCCCGAGGCCCCGCACCCGTGGCAGACCCAGCTCCGGGCGGCCCGGGACCGCAACCAGCAGACCGAGATCGCGTACTACGGGCCCGAGGACTTCGAGGAACCGCCGGTCGCCCCGCCGCCCTACCAGGCGGGCGGCCGTCCGCCCCAGGGCGCTCCGCAGGGCTACCAGCAGCCGGGGCAGCAGCCCCCGGGCGGCTACCGGCAGGCCCCGCCGCCCGGCTACGCCCAGCGTCCGCCGGTCGCCCCGCCGCCCTACCAGTCCGGCCCGGGCGGCCAGGGCGGCCACGGTGGCGGACCCGGCCAGGCCGGTGGACGCCCGCAGCCGCCCGGCGGCTACAACCAGCCCCCGCAGCCGGCCCCGCCGTACGGCCGCCCGCAGCGGGCGCAGCAGCAGCCCCCGGCCGCCCCGCCCGGCGGCCACCGGCCCGCGCCCGCGCCCGTCCCGCAGCACCCGGCCCCCCGGCAGGCGGCCCCGGCCGCCCCGCCGCGCCGGGCCGAGCCGCCCGCGCCGCAGCACCGCGAGTCCCCGCAGCGCCGCGCCGAGCCGCCGCGCGAGGCACCCCGGGAGGCTCCGCGCCGCGAGCCGCGTCCGCGCAGCCGCAACCGGATGTACATCCCGGGCCTGGGCTGCCTGAAGGGCTGTCTCATGGTGCTGCTGGTACTGGCGGTGGCCGTGCTGGCGCTGTGGAACTTCACCCCGCTGCCGGACTACTGGGCCAACGTCCAGGACTGGTTCTCCACCGCGAAGGACTGGGTGACGGAGCTGTTCGGCAGCACGAAGAACTGACGCGACGGATGCCGGGGGCGTCCGTCGTCGCCCCGCTCGGCAGGATTGACGCTTTGTCGACAATCCACGAGAATTCCCGCCGCCCGGTACCCGTCGAGCGCCCTCAGGCGGCCCGCGGAGGGCGTTCGGGCGCGTAGGTTGGTCGCTGTTGTCCCGCCCCACCGAGCGCTCCGGAGCCTCCCGGAGCGCTCCCGCCGCCCACGGAGCAGCATTGGCACGCAAGATCGGCAGCCGCTACACCGTCCACCAGGTGATCGGCCGCGGCTCGGCCGGGACGGTCTGGCTCGGCGAGGGTCCGGACGGTCCGGTCGCGGTCAAGCTGCTGCGCGAGGACCTGGCCGCCGACCAGGTGCTGGTCGGGCGCTTCGTCCAGGAGCGCGCCGCGCTGACGAGCCTCGACCACCCCCGGGTGGTCGGCGTGCGCGACATGGTCGTGGACGGCAGCGACCTCGCCCTGGTGATGGAGCTGGTCCAGGGCACCGACCTGCGCTCCCGGCTGGAGCGCGACGGCGCGCTGCCCCCGCAGATCGCCGCCTCGGTGATCGCGGACGTCGCCGACGGCCTAGCCGCCGCGCACGCGGCCGGCATCGTGCACCGGGACGTCAAGCCGGAGAACGTGCTGCTCGACCTCACCGCCGCCCCCGGCCCGGGCGGCGCCCCGCGCGCCAAGCTGACCGACTTCGGCGTGGCCCGGCTGGTCGACGCCCCGCGCCGCACCCGGGCCACCCGGATCATCGGCACCCCCGACTACCTCGCCCCCGAGATCATCGAGGGCCTGGAGCCGCGCGCCGCCGTCGACATCTACGCCCTCGCCACCGTGCTGTACGAGCTGCTGGCCGGCTTCACCCCGTTCGGCGGCGGCCACACCGGCGCGGTGCTGCGCCGGCACGTCACCGAGCAGGTGCCGCCGATCCCCGGGCTGCCCGACGGCCTGTGGCGGATCATCGCCGAGTGCCTGGCCAAGGCCCCGGCCTCCCGGCTGCGCGCCGCCGAGCTGGCCGCCCGGCTGCGCGAGCAGCTGCCGGCCCTGGCCGGGCTGCCGGTGCTGGCCGTCCCGCAGCAGGGCCGGGCGCCCGTCGAGGAGCAGCTGACCCCGGGCGAGGCGGTGTACGCCGAGGTGGACGCCGCCCCCGGCACCCACAAGCGCCGCCGCGGCCCGGCCGTCCCGCTGGTGCCCGGTGTCGCCCCGGACTCCACCCGGGACACCCACACCAGCCTGCGCCGCCCCTCGGCGAACGAGCTGGCCTCCTACGCGGCCGAGTCGCGGGCCCAGCGGACCGCCCCGGGGGCGGCCCACCGCCGGGACCGCCAGGCGCTGCTGCGCCGTCGCCGGGTGCTGGCGGTGCTGGTCGCGGTGGTGCTGCTGCTGGCCGGCGCGGCCGCGGCCTGGACCGCCTTCGCCGCCACCGCCCCGGACGCCGGCCCCGGGCCGCGTCCGGCCACCGCCTCCACGGCGCCGCGGGCCCCGTAGCGGGGGCGGTTTCCAGGGGCCGCCCGGGGCCCGCCGAGTCGGTCGTGGACGGGTCATCGGCCGGTCGTGGACGGGTCATGGGCGGGCCGGACGCACCCGCGGTCGTCAGAAGCCTCCCGGGAACCATTACCCTGGGGGCGTGGCAGCCGTCGATCCTTCCGAAGAGCTCAAGAACCTCGAAACGACCATGGGGTCGATCGAGGCCGTCCTCGACCTGGACAAGATCCGGGCCGACATCGCGCGTCTGGAGGAGGAGGCAGCCGCCCCCGACCTGTGGGACGACCTGGCGAACGCGCAGAAGGTGACCAGCAGGCTCTCCTTCCTCCAGGGCGAACTGCGCAGGGTCGAGGGCCTCCGCGGCCGCATCGACGACCTGGGCGTCCTGTTCGAGCTGGCCGAGGCCGAGGACGACGCGGACACCCGCGCCGAGGCCGAGGCCGAGCTGGCGGCCGTCGCCAAGGCGGTCGAGGAGCTGGAGGTCCGCACCCTCCTGTCGGGCGAGTACGACGCCCGCGAGGCGCTGATCAACATCCGCGCCGAGGCCGGTGGCGTGGACGCCGCCGACTTCGCCGAGCAGCTGATGCGCATGTACCTGCGCTGGGCCGAGCGGCACGGGTACCCCACCGAGGTGTACGACACCTCGTACGCGGAGGAGGCCGGCATCAAGTCCGCGACCTTCACCGTCAAGGCCCCGTACGCCTACGGCACCCTCTCGGTCGAGCAGGGCACGCACCGCCTGGTCCGCATCTCCCCGTTCGACAACCAGGGCCGCCGGCAGACCTCGTTCGCCGGTGTCGAGGTGCTCCCGGTCGTCGAGCAGTCCGACCACGTCGACATCGACGAGTCGGAGCTGCGCATCGACGTCTACCGCGCCTCCGGCCCCGGCGGCCAGGGCGTCAACACCACCGACTCGGCGGTGCGCATCACGCACATCCCGACCGGCGTGGTGGTCTCCTGCCAGAACGAGCGCTCGCAGATCCAGAACAAGGCGTCCGCGATGAACGTCCTCCAGGCCAAGCTGCTGGAGCGGCGCCGCCAGGAGGAGCGCGCGGCGATGGACGCGCTCAAGGACAGCGGCAGCTCCTGGGGCAACCAGATGCGCTCCTACGTGCTGCACCCGTACCAGATGGTCAAGGACGTCCGCACCGAGTTCGAGGTCGGCAACCCGCAGGGCGTGCTGGACGGCGACATCGACGGCTTCATCGAGGCCGGCATCCGGTGGAGGAAGCAGCGGGAAACCGCGAGCCAGGCGTGAGGAGGGCGGCCTCGATGAACATGGAGCACAGCATCGAGGCCGGCGTCCGCCGGCGCAAGCGGCGCGAGACCGCCGCGCGGTGAGCGGTCACGCGGGGTAGCCCCGGTATCCCTGTACGACAGAACGAGCGAAGGCCCCCGACCGATTCACCGGTCGGGGGCCTTCGCTCTCGTCTCTCAGGCCAGCGCCTGCCGCGCGATCAGCGCCACCGCGAGCAGTCCGGCCAGTACGGCCAGCAGCATCGCGGGCGTGAGCGCGGCGAACGGACCCTGCTGCTCCTGCAGCCGGGCCCGGGTGGCACGGCACGCGGGGCAGCGGCCCTCGCTGACGCGGCCGTTGCAGTGGGCGCACACCAGATGGTCGCAGGTCATGCGATCTCCTCCTCGCTGCTACTGCAAACGCACCGGACCGGGCCTTGGTTCCTTGTCGTGCCCTGTGCGGCGGAGCGGTCGGGCCCGACCGCACCCTCCACTGTGCCAGGTTCCCGGCGTTCCGGCCCCCGGGCTGTGAGATGGCTCCCAATTTTCGGGGCATATCCGGTCATTCTCCCCCACTCCCGTGGCGCCGTCGCGGTCCGAACCTGCGGGCCGGGCGCCCGTTCGCGTATGGTCCCAAGCCGGGAGCGGCCGTACCGCTCCCCTCGCCCGCCCCGGGCCGGGCATGCCGAGGGGCGGACCGACCCAGGACTGGCGCCGCCTAGGATGGCCTCCGTGATGCAGCCGTGATCAGATTCGACAACGTCTCCAAGACCTATCCCAAGCAGAACCGTCCCGCCCTGGACAACGTCTCGCTGGAGATCGAGAAGGGTGAGTTCGTCTTCCTGGTCGGCTCGTCCGGCTCGGGCAAGTCCACCTTCCTGCGCCTGTGCCTGCGCGAGGAGCGCCCCAGCAGCGGTGAGGTGCACGTGCTGGGCAAGGACCTGGGCAAGCTGTCCAACTGGAAGGTGCCGCACATGCGCCGCCAGCTGGGCACCGTCTTCCAGGACTTCCGCCTGCTGCCCAACAAGACGGTCGCGCAGAACGTCGCGTTCGCGCTGGAGGTCATCGGCAAGCCGAAGAGCGCCATCAACAAGGTGGTGCCCGAGGTGCTCGACCTGGTCGGCCTCGGCGGCAAGGAGGACCGCATGCCGGGCGAGCTGTCCGGTGGTGAGCAGCAGCGCGTGGCGATCGCCCGGGCGTTCGTCAACCGCCCGATGCTGCTGATCGCGGACGAGCCCACCGGCAACCTCGACCCGCAGAACTCGGTCGGCATCATGAAGCTGCTCGACCGGATCAACCGCACCGGCACCACCGTGCTGATGGCCACCCACGACCAGGCCATCGTCGACCAGATGCGCAAGCGCGTCATCGAACTCGACAAGGGGCTGCTGGTCCGCGACCAGGCCCGCGGCGTCTACGGGTACCAGCACTGACCTTTCGGCGCTGACCCCGTGGGCCGCCCGCCCGCCTCGCCCGACCAGCAGTACCGACCCTGGAGTTGTTGAACGCATGCGCGCCCAGTTCGTCCTGTCGGAGATCGGTGTGGGTCTCCGCCGCAACCTGACGATGACCATCGCGGTCGTCGTCAGCGTCGCGCTCTCCCTCGCCCTCGCCGGTGCCTCCCTCCTGGTCCGCGACCAGGTCAACTCGATGAAGGGGTACTGGTACGACAAGGTCGAGGTGAGCATCTACTTCTGCACCAAGGCCGACGCCCGGAACTCGCCCCAGTGCGACAAGGGCGCGGCCACCGACCAGCAGATCGCCGACATCAAGACCCAGCTGGACAAGATGGACTCGGTGGTCCAGACCTCGACCTTCGAGAACTCCGCCGAGGCGTACAAGCACTGGAAGGAGATGAACCCGGACAACCCGCTCATCTCCGTCCTCGGCCCGGAGGCCATCCCGCAGTCCTGGCGGGTCAAGCTCAAGGACCCGACCAAGTACGACGTCATCCAGAGTGCCTTCGCCGGCAAACCCGGCGTCAAGTCGGTCGAGGACCAGCGGAAGATCCTGGAGAACCTCTTCGGCCTGCTGAACGGCCTCCAGACGGCGGCCTTCGTCATCATGGTGCTGATGCTCTTCGTCGCCCTGCTGCTGATCGTCAACACCGTCCGGGTGTCGGCGTACAGCAGGCGGCGCGAGACCGGCATCATGCGCCTGGTCGGTGCCTCGAACTTCTACGTGCAGATGCCGTTCATCGCGGAGGCGGCGTTCTCCGCGCTGCTCGGCGCGGTGATGGCCTCCGGGCTGCTGCTCGGCGGTCACTTCTTCGTGCAGAACTGGCTCGCCGAGCGGGTGCAGTTCATCCACTTCATCGGGCTCTCCTCGGTGCTGGCGGTGATACCGCTGCTGGTCGTGGTGGGTATGGGCATGGCCGGCATCGCGGCCTTCTTCACCCTCCGCAAGTACCTCAAGGTCTAGGCCCCGACGGCCCGGACGGCCTCGAACGGCCTCGAACGGTCCCGAACGGCCCCGGACGGCACTGCGCCGTCCGGGGCCGTCGGCGTTCCGTCGGCGCCGCTTCGCGGGCCGGGGCGTTTCCGTGAGGTCCTAGACTCCGGACCATGCCAGTCACTCCCCGCGCGGCGCGTCAGGTGGCCACCCTCAGCCTGGTGTTCGGCGTGGTCCTGCTGGCCGGGGCCGCCACCGGCGCCTGGGGCGAACCGGGTACGACGGCGCGTCCGCCGTCCGCCGACACCGCGCAGGCCGCCGCCGCGACCGTCGGCGCCGGCCAGGACCCGGCCGGCGCCGACCTCTCCGAGCAGCAGGCCGAGCGCCTGATCGGGGCCACCGGCGACCGCTGGGGCGCGTACTACAGCGCCCAGGAGTACGCCGAGTTCAGCCAGGGCCTGGACGGCCGCTACCTGGGCGTGGGGCTGTCCGTGGGCCGCGGCGAGGACGGCGTCACCACCGTCTCCCAGGTGCGCGCGGCGGGGCCGGCGGCCGCCGCCGGGATCGCGGTCGGCGACCGGCTGCTGCGGATCGGCGAGGACGAGGCCGACCGGCTGCCGGTCACCGAGGTGGTCGCCCGGCTGCGCGGACGCGAGGGCGCCGAGCGGCAGCCCGGCTCGGAGGTCGTCCTGGCCGTGCGGCGCGACGACGGCGAGGAGCGCGAGGTCCGGCTGCGCCGGGCGCTGCTGGACAGCCAGCAGGTGACCGTCGAGCACCTGGCGGGCGGCGTGGTGCGGATCGCCGTGCGCGCCTTCACCTCCGGCGTGGCCGAGCAGGTGCGCGCCGCCGTGCGCGGCGCGCGGGCCGGCGTGGTGCTCGACCTGCGCGGCAACTCCGGCGGGCTGGTCGACGAGGCCGCCGACACCGCCGGGGTGTTCCTGGACGGCGGCCCGGTCGGCTCGTACCAGGACCGCGGCGGCACCCGGGAGCTGGCCGCCCCGCCCGGCGGCGACCAGCACACCCCGCTGGTGGTGCTGGTCGACGGCGGCACGATGAGCGCCGCCGAACTGCTCACCGGCGCCCTGCAGGACCGCGGCCGGGCCGTGGTGGTGGGCGGGCGCACCTTCGGCAAGGGCACCGTCCAGCAGCCCAGCCGGCTCGCCGACGGCGCGGTGCTGGAACTGACCGTCGGCCGCTACTTCACCCCGGCCGGCCGCTCCCCGGAGGGCACCGGACTGGCCCCGGACGTCCCGGCGGGCGCCACCGAGGACGCCGCCGCGCTCGCCCTGCGGGTGCTGGCCGGTCTCGGCAGCCGCGCGTAAAGGGGCTGCTCGGAACCGGGCCGAGGTGCGAGAATGACCGCGCTATGGCAAAGGAAACCGGACACAAGCTGATCGCGCAGAACAAGAAGGCGCGACACGAGTACACCATCCTCGACACCTATGAGTGCGGTCTCGTGCTCACCGGCACGGAGGTGAAGTCACTGCGCGAGGGGCGGGCCAACCTGGTCGACGGCTACGCCTACATCCAGAACCACGAGGCGTGGATCGACAACGTCTTCATCCCCGAGTACACCCAGGGGACGTGGACCAACCACGCGGCCCGGCGCAAGCGCAAGCTGCTGCTGCACAAGCTGGAGATCCGCAAGATCGAGACGAAGGTCCGGGACGCCGGCCACACCCTCGTCCCGCTCTCGCTGTACTTCAAGGACGGCCGGGTGAAGCTCGAACTGGCCCTCGCGGTCGGCAAGAAGCTGTACGACAAGCGGCAGACCCTGCGGGAGAAGCAGGACACCCGCGAGACCGCGCGCGCGGTGGCGGCGGCGCGGCGACGTCAGCGTTAATCGGCTGGACCCTCGCTGGTCGCCTCGCGTACCATGGGGCCCAGCACCACGGACGGGCTTCCGTCCGCGTTGTTTCTCAACAAAACATGGGGATGATCGGTTTCGACAGGGGATGTTGAAACAGGGGAAGCGAGCCGAGGAACGCGGCAATGATCTCGTTAACCACGTGTCGCAAAAAAATAATCGCCAACTCTAAGCGCGATTCCCAGCAGTTCGCTCTCGCTGCCTAATAAGCACCGATAGCGCTTGGGTGTCAGACCGGGGAGTTCCCGACCCGGACCCTGGCATAATCTAGGGAACTCAACCGTCCACCCGGGCTGCGGGGGTGGAGGGGAAATCAAACAGCAGCTGGGCCTGTTGGCGGCTTGTCCGTGTGACCGCCAGGGCCGAGAAAAGCACAGCGGACTGCGCTCGGAGAAGCCCTGAATTAACTCCACTGGACCCGGGTTCGATTCCCGGCATCTCCACCACCCCATGTTGACAGTGAAGGCCGTCCACCGCGTTGCGGAGGGCGGCCTTCACGTTTGCCCGGGCCGGGGCGTAGGATCGTCCGTCCGCTCGTTTCCCGGAGCCGGATTCCGCCGCAACCACCGAGGCCATGCAGAGCAACACGGACACCAGCACCACGGACACCACCGCCACCGACCACGAGACCGTGCGCGCGCGCGAGATCGCCGGTGAGCAGCGCCACCTCGACACGGTCTACCACCGGCTGGAGGAGAAGCTCGCCGAGGCCGAGTACATCCTGGAGGACGCCGCCAAGCGCGTGCACGTCGGCACCCCCGGCGCGCTCGCCGAGCGCGACGCCCAGGTGTACCGGGCCGGCGCCCACCTCCAGCGGCTCAACAACGAGTTCGAGGACTTCCTGTTCGGCCGCATCGACCTGCAGCGGCCCGACGCCCCGGAGGAGCACGGCATCCCCTCCGACACCCCGCTCGACCCGGCCGACCCGGCCGTCGCCGAGACCCTGCACATCGGCCGGCTCGGGGTGCTGGACGCGGAGTACGGCCCGCTGGTGATCGACTGGCGGGCCCCCGCCGCGGCGCCGTTCTACCGTTCCACCCCGCTGGAGCCCGGCCGGGTCATCCGGCGCCGGGTGATCCGCTCCAAGGGCCGCAAGGTGATCGGCGTCGAGGACGACCTGCTGCGTCCCGACCTCACCCCCACCCTGGACGGCGAGGAGCTGGCGGTGGTCGGCGACGGCGCGCTGATGGCCTCGCTGGGCCGCGCCCGCAGCCACTCGATGCGCGACATCGTCTCCTCCATCCAGAAGGAGCAGGACGAGGTGATCCGCGCCGCCGCGGCCGGCGCCACCCTGGTCACCGGCGGCCCCGGCACCGGCAAGACCGCCGTCGCGCTGCACCGGGCGGCCTTCCTGCTCTACCAGGACCGCCGCCGGTACGCCGGGGGCATCCTGGTGGTCTCACCGACCCCGCTGCTGGTCTCCTACACCGAGGGCGTGCTGCCCTCGCTCGGCGAGGAGGGCCAGGTCGCCATCCGCGCGGTCGGCTCGCTGGTCGACGGCATCGAGGCCGGCACCTACGACACCCCGGAGACGGCCCGGATCAAGGGCTCGGCCCGGATGGTCCAGCTGCTGCGCCGGGCCGCCCGGGGCGCGCTGGAGCAGGGCGCGCCGCAGGAGCTGAAGGTGGTCGCCCGCGGCGAGGTGCTCAGGCTGGACGCGGGCCGGCTGAAGGCGGTGCGCGGCAACGTCATCGGCTCCGGCGGCACCCCGCTCAACCTGCTGCGACCGCGCGCCCGCCGGCTGCTGCTGGACGCGCTCTGGCAGCAGGCCGTCCGCCACCTGCCCAAGCCCGCCGACCACTACGCCCGCGAGCAGCGCCAGGAGGAGAAGGAGGCCTTCGACGACTACGTGTCGGACGAGGCGCCGTTCCTGGACTTCCTGGACGCCTGGTGGCCCGCGGTCACCCCGCGCCGGGTGCTCGGCACGCTGAAGCAGTCCCGGCACATCAACCGGATCGCCCGCCGCGCGGTCACCCCCGAGGAGGCGCGGCTGCTGGCGGCGTCCTGGCGGCACCTGTCGGAGCGCGGCGAGGGCGCCCTGTCGGCGCACGACGTGGCGCTGGTGGACGAGCTGCAGGTGCTGCTCGGCGAGCCGGCCCGGGTGAAGGTGCGCGAGGTGGACGCGGTGGACCTGCTGAGCGGCCTGGAGGAGGTCACCACCTTCGCCGACCGGTCCGCCCGGCAGCGCGAGCGGGTGCCCGTCGAGCGCGTCGAGTACGCGCACGTGATCGTCGACGAGGCGCAGGACCTCACCCCGATGCAGTGGCGGATGATCGGCCGCCGGGCCCGGATGGCCACCTGGACCATCGTCGGCGACCCCGCGCAGTCCTCCTGGCCGTTCCCCGAGGAGGCGCAGGCCGCGCTGGACGACGTGCTGTCCGGCAAGCCCCGCCGCCGCTTCACGCTGACCGTGAACTACCGCAACCCCGCCGAGATCGCCGAGGTGGCGGCCAAGGTGCTGGCGCTGGCCGCGCCGGGCACGCCGTCGCCGAGCGCGGTGCGGCACGTGGGCGTCGAGCCGCGCTTCGCGGCCGTCACCGACCCGTCGCCGGAGGCCTTCGGCGCGGGCGTCCGGGCCGAGCTGGAGCGGCTGCTGGGCGAGGTGGACGGCACGGTGGCCGTGGTGGTGCCGATGGACCGGCGGGCCGAGGCCGCGGGCTGGGCCGAGGGGCTGGGCGAGCGGGTGGTGGCGCTGGGCAGTCTGGAGGCCAAGGGCCTGGAGTACGACGCGACCGTGGTGGCCGACCCGACCGGGATCGCCGGCGAGTCGGAGGCGGGCCTGCGGGTGCTGTACGTGGCGCTGACCCGGGCGACCCAGCGGCTGACCGTGCTGTCCGGCCCGGACGACCTGCCGGACGCGGCCGGGGTGCCCGCGCTGCTGCGCGACTGATCCACGCCGGTGACCCGCGCGGCCGGCCCGCGCCGGTGACCCGCGCCACTGACGGTTCGTACGGCCGGCCCGCCCCGGGCCGGCCGTACGCCGTGACGCACCGCGACCACGGCGAAGGCCCCCCACCCGGCGGGTGAGGGGCCTTCAGAAGCTACGACACCGACCCGCCATGCTCGCCTCGCGGCAAGTGGTCCCTCGAAGGGACGAAGGTTGGGCCCGGGGGCTTGGATCGAGCCGGTGTCCCGTCCAATGTAACGCATCGGGCGGTGGAGGCAAGAAGTTGTCGGGTCCGCACACTCAATGAACGTTATTTCTGACTACGCCCGGATTGGTGCGACCATCGACGTCTAGCAGGCGCACGCGAGAGCTTCAACGGACTGTTGAACTCGCGCACGGACGGACGGAAGAAGGAACGTCGATGGCGACGGTGCCCAGTGTCTCGAACTCGATCACGGTGCGACTGGAGGTGCCGGCCAGCGGCAACGCCGTCAGCGCGATCACCACGGCGGTGGAGTCCTCCGGCGGCTCGGTGACCGGCCTCGACGTGACCTCCTCCGGCCTGGAGGCGCTGCGGATCGACGTCACCGTCGCCGCCGCCTCGGTGGCGCACGGTGAGGAGATCGTCGAGAAGCTCCGGGCGATCGACGGCGTCACCATCGGCAAGGTCTCGGACCGCACCTTCCTGATGCACCTCGGCGGCAAGATCGAGATGTCCTCGAAGCTGCCGATCCGCAACCGTGACGACCTCTCGATGATCTACACCCCGGGTGTCGCCCGGGTCTGCATGGCGATCGCCGAGAACCCCGAGGACGCCCGCCGCCTCACCATCAAGCGCAACAGTGTCGCCGTGGTCACCGACGGCTCCGCCGTGCTGGGCCTGGGCAACATCGGCCCGGCCGCCGCGCTGCCGGTCATGGAGGGCAAGGCGGCCCTGTTCAAGCGCTTCGCCGGGATCGACGCCTGGCCGATCTGCCTGGACACCCAGGACACCGACGAGATCGTGGCCATCGTCAAGGCGATCGCCCCGGGCTTCGCCGGCATCAACCTGGAGGACATCTCCGCGCCGCGCTGCTTCGAGATCGAGGCCCGGCTGCGCGAGGCCCTGGACATCCCGGTCTTCCACGACGACCAGCACGGCACCGCCATCGTGGTGCTGGCGGCGCTGACGAACGCGCTCAAGGTGGTCGGCAAGGAGATCGGCGACATCCGGGTGGTGATGTCGGGCGCCGGCGCCGCCGGTACCGCGATCCTCAAGCTGCTGATGGCGGCCGGTGTCGAGCACGCCACCGTGGCGGACGTGAAGGGCGTGGTCCACGAGGGCCGCGACGACCTCAACGACAGCCTGCGCTGGATCGCCGAGCACACCAACCGCTCGGGCCGCACCGGCAGCCTCAAGGAGGCCGTGGCCGACGCCGACGTCTTCATCGGCGTCTCCGCCCCGAACGTGCTGGACGGCGACGACCTGGCCACCATGGCGCAGGACGCGATCGTCTTCGCGCTGGCCAACCCGGACCCGGAGGTCGACCCGGCGGTGGCCCGGCAGACCGCCGCGGTGGTCGCCACCGGCCGCAGCGACTTCCCCAACCAGATCAACAACGTGCTGGTCTTCCCGGGTGTCTTCCGCGGCCTGCTGGACGCCCAGAGCCGCACGGTCAACACCGAGATGATGATCGCCGCCGCCCGGGCCCTGGCCGCCACCGTCGGTGACGACGAGCGCAACCCGAACTACATCATCCCCAGCGTGTTCCACAAGGACGTCGCCAAGACCGTCGCCGCCGCCGTCCGCGAGGCGGCCCTGGCCGCCGCCTCGGAGGCGCCCGTGCCGTCCCGGCCGACCCCGGGCATCGTCGGCACGCTCGACACCGCCTCCTTCCCCGCCGTGCAGCTCTGACGCCGGACGGCACCGCCGGGCCCCTGCGCCGGGCCCGGCGTCGAGCTTCCACGACGACCGGTGGCAATGTGTCACGTATCGGTCAAATGGCCGATTAGCGGTCGTACCCGCCCCTTCCCGCCCCGAACCCTTGCGACACAAGGGCGAGGGGCGTGTTTGGGCTTGTCGGACCTAGGGCGTACGGTAGCCCTGCACGGGGCAGGCGTGTCCGACAAGTACGGAACGTCCCCCTGGTCTTCCGGCGCGTCCTCCCGACCGCCGCCCGCGCCCGGTCCGCCGGAGCCGACGGAGCGTCACACCTCCGGCGGGCGGGCGCTGTTCGGGTCGTGCCGCCGGGGCCCGATTGGCATTCTCGGGGCCGGTCGGGGCAGGATTCGTATCCGGGCAGGCAGGCGGGCCTTCGAAGGCACGGCGCGCGGCACTGGGTGCGGACCCGGCTCGCGACCACGCATTGCCTGCATGAGCACAGTGTGCGGACCTGCGGCCCATCCGGGTGCTCCCGGTGGGAGCACCGATGGGCCCCCGCACACCGCAAGCGAACAGACCACAGGAGTACACATGAACCGCAGTGAGCTGGTGGCCGCGCTGTCCGAGCGCGCCGAGGTGACCCGCAAGGACGCCGACGCCGTTCTGGCCGCCTTCGCCGAGATCGTCGGCGAGGTCGTCGCCAAGGGCGACGAGAAGGTCACCATCCCCGGTTTCCTGACCTTCGAGCGCACCCACCGTGCCGCTCGCACCGCCCGCAACCCGCAGACCGGCGAGCCGATCCAGATCCCCGAGGGCTACAGCGCCAAGGTCAGCGCCGGCTCCAAGCTGAAGGAAGCCGCCAAGGGCGCCTGAACCACCCCTTGAACGCCCGAGAGGCCGGGTCCCCGTCGCGGGGGCCCGGCCTCTCGCCGTGGGCGGGGGCGCCGGTCAGACGCCGACCAGCTCCTCGCCGGCCCGCTCGCTCGGCAGCTCGACGTGGGCGCCGAGGTCGCGCAGCTTGTCCATGAAGTTCTCGTAGCCGCGGTTGATCAGGTCGATGCCGTGCACGGTCGAGGTGCCCTCGGCCGCCAGCGCCGCGATCAGGTACGAGAAGCCGCCGCGCAGGTCCGGGATGACCAGCTCGGAGCCCATCAGCTTGGACGGGCCGGAGACCACCGCGGAGTGCAGGAAGTTGCGGGCGCCGAAGCGGCACGGCGTGGCGCCCAGGCACTCGCGGTAGAGCTGGATGTGCGCGCCCATCTGGTTGAGCGCGCCGGTGAAGCCCAGCCGGGACTCGTACACCGTCTCGTGCACGATCGACAGGCCGGTCGCCTGGGTCAGCGCGACCACCAGCGGCTGCTGCCAGTCGGTCTGGAAGCCGGGGTGCACGTCGGTCTCCAGGGCGATCGCGGTGAGCTCGCCGCCCGGGTGCCAGAACCGGATGCCCTCGTCGTCCACCTCGAAGGCGCCGCCGACCTTCCGGAAGGTGTTGAGGAAGGTCATCATCTCCAGCTGGCGGGCGCCGCGGACGTAGATGTCGCCCTTGGTGGCCAGCGCCGCGCAGGCCCAGGAGGCCGACTCCAGGCGGTCCGGCAGCGCCCGGTGGGTGTAGCCGTCCAGCTCGTCGACACCGGTGATCAGAATGGTGCGGTCGGTGCCCAGGGTGATGATCGCGCCCATCTTCTGCAGCACGCAGATGAGGTCGACGATCTCCGGCTCGATGGCGGCGTTGCGCAGCTCGGTGACGCCCTCGGCGAGCACCGCGGTGAGCAGCACCTGCTCGGTCGCGCCGACCGAGGGGTAGGGCAGCTCGATCCTGGTGCCGCGCAGCCGCTGCTGGGCGACCAGGTAGGTGCCCTGCGGGTGCTTCTCGATGGTGGCGCCGAACTGGCGCAGCACCTCGAAGTGGAAGTCGACCGGACGGCCGCCGATGTCGCAGCCGCCCAGGCCGGGGATGAAGGCGTGGCCGAGGCGGTGCAGCAGCGGGCCGCAGAACAGGATCGGGATGCGCGAGGAGCCGGCGTGCGCGTCGATGTCGGCGACGTTGGCGCTCTCCACGTGGGAGGGGTCGAGGATCAGCTCGCCGTCCTCGTCGCCGGTGCGCACGGTCACACCGTGCAGCTGGAGCAGGCCGCGGACCACCTTGACGTCGCGGATGTCCGGGACGTTGCGCAGTCTGCTGGGGCCCTGCCCGAGCAGGGCGGCGACCATGGCCTTGGGAACCAGGTTCTTCGCACCGCGGACGCGGATCTCGCCTTCGAGCGGGTTTCCGCCGTGGACCAGCAGGACGTCGTCGGTCATCGTTCTCGCAATCCGGGGTGCCAGAGGAGTGGGTGCGGCTCGGCGACGAGCCATGCGGTGGAACGGTTGCACGGGCGCGTCGGGCCCCCGGCGTGACCGAATCGGCACCGTGGACGGGCGTCCACCATCAGTAGATGGTAGTGGTCGTGCCGACGGTTCCCGTGAGCCTCTCCCGTGATGGTGCTCTCCCCGGGCCCCGCGGCGCGCGTCGGCGCGTCCGTACGGGTGTTCGTGGCGCGTTCCCCGGCCCGCCGGTCCTCGGGTGTCCGTCGCGGGGGGTTCTGCGGGATCATGTGGGCATGACGGCGGCCCATTCGCACGCAGGCCGGTCCCACACCGGCCGTCTGATCGTCGCGACGCCCGTGCTCACCGACCCGAACTTCGCCCGGGCGGTGGTGCTCCTCCTCGACCACGACGCCGAGGGGGCGCTCGGCGTGGTGCTGAACCGGCCGACCCCGGTCGAGGTCGGCAGCGTGCTGGACGGCTGGGGCGTGCTGGTCGGCCGTCCGGCGGTGGTGTTCCAGGGCGGGCCGGTGGCCCTGGACTCGGCGCTCGGCCTGGCGGTGGCGCCGGGGGAGCCCGGCACCGGGGAGCCGCTCGGCTGGCGGCGGGTGCACGGCGCGATCGGCCTGGTGGACCTGGAGGCGCCGCCCGAGGTGCTGGCCGGCGAGCTCGGCGCGCTGCGGATCTTCGCCGGGTACGCGGGCTGGGCGCCGGGGCAGCTGGAGACGGAGATCTCCACCGGGGCCTGGTACCTGGTGGACTGCGAGCCGGGGGACATCTCCAGCCCCGAGCCGGAGCGGCTCTGGCGCGCGGTGCTGCGCCGCCAGCGCGGCCCGCTGGCCCTGCTGGCGAGCTATCCGGACGATCCGACGCTCAACTGAGGGGTGCCGGGGCCGGCCGGCGCGACCGTGACATGTGCAGGGCGCCGCGACACTGGCCCGGTTTCGCGGGGCGCCCATAGACTTGGCACCCATGAGCACTCTTGAGCCCGAGCGCGGCCTCGGCACCGGCACCCTGGTCGAGCCCGTCCCGCAGGTGTCCCACGGGGACGGCGACCACGAGCGCTTCGCGCACTACGTCCAGAAGGACAAGATCATGGAGAGCGCACTCTCCGGATCGCCCGTGGTGGCGCTCTGCGGCAAGGTGTGGGTGCCCGGGCGCGACCCGAAGAAGTACCCGGTCTGCCCGATGTGCAAGGAGATCTACGACGGCATCGGCAAGCCGCAGGGCGGCGACGAGGGCGGCAAGCAGTAGGCGGTCCGTTCCGCTCCCCGCACCGCCGTTTTGCATTGCACGGCGATTCCGGGGTGGTCTATGCCAGTCCTCCGGGCCGGGGGAGGATGTCGCAATGGACCTCATTCCCGCCCCCGTGAGTTCCGTCCGCCTCCCGGACCAGGACTTCCCGCTCGACCGGACGACCACCCTCACCGCGCCGCCCGAGCTGGCCGGGGCCGAACGGTGGCTGCGCTCCTCGCTGACCGCCGCCACCGGCCTGCCGCTCGCCCCCGGACGGCCCGGCGAGGGCGTCGAACTGGTCCACGACGACACGCTGGCCGCCGAGGCGTACCGGCTCTCGGTGCGCCCCGGCCACGCCGTGATCACCGCCGGCGGACCGGCCGGCGCGCTCTGGGGTGCGCAGACGCTGCGCCGGCTGCTCGGCCCGGACGCCTACCGGCGCGCCCCGCTGCGCTCGGAGTGGGTGCTGCCCGGCGTGGACATCGAGGACGCGCCCCGGTTCGGCTGGCGCGGCGCGCTGCTGGACGTCGCCCGGCACTTCCTGCCCAAGGCCGATGTGCTGCGCTTCGTCGACCAGCTGTCCGCGCACAAGCTCAACGTGCTGCACCTGCACCTGACCGACGACCAGGGCTGGCGGGTGGAGATCAAGCGCTACCCGGC
The DNA here is from genome assembly GCF_042800875.1 of Kitasatospora sp. NPDC057595. Taxonomy (NCBI): domain Bacteria; kingdom Bacillati; phylum Actinomycetota; class Actinomycetes; order Kitasatosporales; family Streptomycetaceae; genus Kitasatospora; species Kitasatospora sp. NPDC057595. Next base: position 58,700 of record NZ_JBHVGL010000013.1, read on the forward strand.
GCTCACCGGGAAGGCGTCCTGGCGCGAGCGCTCGATGGTCGGCTACCGGGCCGGCCAGCGCCGCGACGACCGGCCGCACGGCGGCTTCTACACCCAGGCCGACCTGCGCGAGATCGTCGCCTACGCGGCCGAGCGCGGCATCACGGTGGTGCCCGAGATCGACCTGCCGGGCCACACCCAGGCCGTCGTGTCCGCCTACCCCGAGCTGGGCAACACCGACGTGGTGGACACCGCGGCGCTCGGCGTGTGGACCGACTGGGGCGTCAGCCAGAACGTGCTCAACCCCTCCGAGGCCACCCTGCGGTTCCTCGAAGGGGTGCTGGAGGAGGTCCTGGAGCTCTTCCCGTCCGAGTTCATCCACCTCGGCGGCGACGAGTGCCCCAAGGAGCAGTGGAAGGAGAGCGCCGCCGCGCAGGAGCGGATCCGCGAGCTGGGCCTGTCCAACGAGGACGAGCTGCAGAGCCACATCATCCGGCACTTCGACCGCTGGCTGGCCGAGCGCGGCCGTCGGCTGATCGGCTGGGACGAGATCCTGGAGGGCGGGCTGGCACCCGGCGCCGCCGTGTCGTCCTGGCGCGGCTACGCCGGCGGGATCGCCGCCGCGCAGGCCGGGCACGACGTGGTGATGTGCCCGGAGCAGCACGTCTACCTCGACCACCGGCAGGCGCCCGGCGAGGACGAGCCGATCCCGGTCGGCTTCGTGCGCACCCTGGAGGACGTCTACCGGTTCGAGCCGGTGCCGGCCCAGCTCGACGAGGTGGCGGCGCGCCGGGTGATCGGCACCCAGGCCAACCTGTGGAGCGAGTTCATGCACAGCGCCCGGGACATCGACTACCGGGCCTTCCCGCGGCTCGCCGCCTTCGCCGAGGTCGCCTGGTCGGCGCTGCCCGCCGACCCGGCCGCGCGCGACTTCGCCGGCTTCGAGCGGCGGATGGCGGGCCACCTGGAGGTGCTGGACGCGCTCGGCGTCGAGTACCGCCCGGCCGCCGGTCCGCATCCCTGGCAGACCTGGCCCGGCGTGCAGGGCCGGCCGATCGAGGGGCCGCCGCCGGTGGTCTGACGGCGCGCCGGGCGGAGGGACGCAGACGACCCGCGGGAACTTCCGAACGGTCGTCGGACGTCAAGAACAGATGAACATCCGACCCGGTCCGCCTCGGACCGGGTCGGATACCGCCCGGTATCGGTCCCAATCGGGCAGCGCCGTTCACCCGTCCCGAAATGATCATCGAGCATTGTGTGCCAGAGTTGCCCAACCCGGCCCGATCGCCCGTACCCTACGGGCCAGGCCGGGCTGCCGGACGCGGAGACCCGATCCAGGGCCGCGGGCGGCAGGCGATCGATGAGCAAGTGGAGCACGGTGGGACCCAGGTGAACCGGACGATCATGCTGCCGGCCTCCCTCGACGAGGCCGTCGAAGCGCTGGCCGCTCACCCGGCCGCGGTACCGGTGGCCGGCGCCACCGACCTGATGGAGGCGGTCAACGCCGGACGCCTGCGCCCCGCCGCCCTGGTGGGCCTCGGCCGGATCACCGAGCTGCGCGGCTGGCGCTACGAGGACGGCGGCACCGCCGTCCTGGGTGCCGGGCTCACCCACGCCCGGATGGACCGCCCCGACTTCGCCGCGCTCATCCCCGCGCTGGCCGACGCCGCCCGCACCGCCGGCCCCCCGCAGGTGCGCAACGTCGGCACCCTCGGCGGCAACATCGCCACCGCCGCGCCGGCCGGCGACACCCTCCCGGTGCTCGCCGCCCTGGAGGCCAGCGTCACCCTCGCCCGGGCCGGCGCCACCCGCGAGGTCCCGGTCAGCCACCTGCTCACCGGCCTCGACCCGCTGCGCCCCGGCGAGTTGCTCACCTGGGTGCGCGTGCCGCTGCTGCACGCCCCGCAGGTCTTCCTCAAGGCCACCGGCCGCAGCGGCCCGGCCCGCGCCACCGCCTCCGTCGCCCTCGTCCTGGACCCCGCGCGGCGGGCCGTGCGCTGCGCCGTCGGCGCCGTCGCCCCGGTGCCGCTGCGGCCCCTGGAGGCCGAGGCCTGGGTGGCCGGCTGCATCGACTGGGACGGCTCGCGGGAGATCGACCCGGCCGCGACCGCCGCGTTCGGCGAGTACGTGGCCGCCGCCTGCGTCCCCGACGGCTACGGCGCGGAGGGCGCCTGGGAGGCCGTCACCGAGGGGCCGAGCGCGGCCGCCGTCCGTCTGCGGCGTACCGTAGCCGTGCTGGCCCGCCGGGCACTGGGAAGGGCGCTCAAGTGACCACAGACCACCCCATCGAGGCCCTGGACCCGGGGCTGCTCGACCACGCGCACGACCACGCGCCGCAGGTCAGCCGGGAGTTGCGGCCGACCACCTCGTACAGCCTGCGGGTCAACGGCTTCGAACGGCCCGTCACCGACGCCTGGATCGGCGAGAGCCTGCTCTACGTGCTGCGCGAGCGGCTCGGCCTGGCCGGCGCCAAGGACGGCTGCGAGCAGGGCGAGTGCGGGGCCTGCTCGGTGCAGGTCGACGGTCAGCTGGTGGCCGGCTGCCTGGTCCCCGCGGCGCTGGCGCAGGACAGCGAGATCAACACCGTCGAGGGCCTGTCGGCCGGCGGCGGCGCCAGCGACGTCCAGCAGGCGCTGGCCGAGTCCGGCGCGGTGCAGTGCGGCTACTGCGTGCCCGGCCTGGCGATGGCCGTGCACGACCTGCTCCAGCGCAACCACCGGCCCACCGAGGTCGAGGCACGGCAGGCGCTGTGCGGCAACCTCTGCCGGTGCACCGGCTACCGGGGGGCGCTGGCGGCCGTCCAGAGCGTCGCCGACGCGCGCGCGGCGCAGGCCGAGGCGGCGGACGAGGCGGCCGCCGCCGAGGAGTCCGCCAAGCCCGCCAAGCCCGCCAGGACCACCAGGCCCGCTGCGGCCACCGCCCCGGAAGCGGCCCCCGCGGCGCCCGAACCCGTGTCCGCGCCCGCGCCGACGCCCGCCGACGCCCCCGCGACCGCCGCCGACCTGCCGGTGTACACCGACGGCGACGCCTGGATCGAGCACGTCCCGCAGCCGCCCGCCGAGCAGCCCGTCCCCGCGGCCGCCCCCGTCACCGGCGGGTACGCGACCCCGGACGGCCCGGGCGGCTACGACAGCGGCGTGTACGACACCACCGTGCTGGCCCCGATCCGGGACGTCCCGGCGCAGCCGGCCGCCGACTCCACCGGCTTCCACCCGGCCCAGGGCTACCCCGGACCGCAGCCCTACCCGGGCACCACCCCGGCGCACGGCACCTACCTGCCCGGGCCCGGCGGCTACCCCGACGCGAACGGCTACCCGCAGCAGCCCGGCTACGACGGGGCCCAGGCCTACGACGGCCCGGTCTACGACGGCCCCGTGTACGAGACCCCGGCCGGCGGCTATCCGCAGCAGCCCGGCCAGGACGGCGGCACCCCCGCGCACGGCACGCCGTACCTCCCCACGCCCCCGCACGGCGTCCCGGCCGAGGGCACCGCCCCCGCCGGCGTCCCGTACGGCGCCACCCCCGCCCACGGCATCCGGCTCCCCGAGGACGACCACGCATCATGACGTCGCCTACCGACATCGGCGCAGCACTCCAGCAGGACGGCGACGCGGGCGGCACGACGGAGCCGTTCGGGCTGGGCAGCTCCCCGCTGCGCAGCGACGCCCTGCCCAAGGCGCTCGGCATCTACCCGTACGCCGCCGACCTGTGGGCCGAGGGACTGCTCTGGGGCGCGGTGCTGCGCTCGCCACACCCGCACGCCCGGATCCGCGGCATCGACACCTCTGCCGCGCTGGCCCTGCCCGGCGTGCACGCCGTGGTCACCGCCGCCGACCTGCCGGCCGGCCCGGACGGTGTGCCGGACGGCGCGCCGTCCGGGCCGATCGTCGCCGACCGGCCGGTGCTCGCCGCCGGGGTGGTCCGCCACCACGGCGAGCCGGTGGCCGCGGTCGCCGCCGACCACCCCGACACCGCCCGGCTCGCGGTCGGCCTGATCGCCGTCGACTACGAGCCGCTGGACGCCGTCACCGACCCCGAGCAGTCGTTCACCGCCCCGTCGCTGCACCCGGACGGCAACCTCTTCCGCCACCTGCCGCTGCGCACCGGCGACCCGGAGGCGGCCGGGGAGGTCGTCGTCGAGGGGCTGTACCAGGTGGGCCGGCAGGACCCGGCGCCGCTCGGCGCCGAGGCGGGCCTGGCCGTGCCGCGCCCGGACGGCGGGGTCGAGCTGCACCTGTCCTCCACCGACCCGCACGGCGACCGCGACCGCACCGCCGCCTGCCTGGGCCTGGAGCCGGACCGGGTCCGGCTGGTGGTCACCGGCGTGCCCGGCGCCACCGCCGACCGCGAGGACCTCTCCTTCCAGGTCACCCTGGCACTGCTGGCGCTGCGCACCGGCCGCCCGGTGAAGATGACCCTCACCCGCGAGGAGTCCTTCCACACCCACCCCTCGCGGCACCCGGCGCTGCTGCGCTACCGCCACCACGCGGACGCCGAGGGCCGGCTGGTGAAGGTCGAGGCGCAGATCCTGTTGGACGGCGGCGCCTACGCGGACGTCTCGGCCGAGGTGCTGGCCGCCGCCACCGCCTTCTCGGTCGGCCCGTACAACTGCCCCAACGTCTTCGTGGACGCCTGGGCGGTGCGCACCAACAACCCGCCGGCCGGCCGGATGCGCGGCGAGGGCGCGCTGCAGGCGTGCTTCGCCTACGAGTCGCAGCTGGACCAGCTGGCCGCCCGGGTCGGCATCGACCCGGTGGAGATCCGCCGCCGCAACGTGATGGCGACCGGCGACCCGCTGCCCACCGGACAGGCCGTCACCTGCCCGGCCCCGGTGAGCGCGCTGCTGGAGGCGGTCGCCGCCGAGCCGCTGCCGGCCCTGCCGGTGGACGATCCGGACGCCGAGTGGCTGCTGCCGGGCGGGCCCGGCGGCGCCGGTGACCCGGCCGCGGTGCGCCGCGGCATCGGCTACGCGCTGGGCATGGTGCACATGCTGGGCGCCGAGGGCGAGGACGAGGTCGCCACCGCGACGGTGCGGGTCAGCGGCGACCACGCCACGGTGATCTGCGCCGCGGTCGACGCCGGCCAGGGCTTCGCCACGCTGGCCCGGCAGATCGTGCAGAGCGTGCTGGGCGTCAGCGAGGTGTACATCGCGCCGGCCGACAGCGACCAGTCGGTGGCCGGGCCGTCCGCCCGGGGCCGGCACACCTGGGTCTCCGGCGGCGCGATCGAGCGGGCCGCGCTGATGGTCCGCCACCAGCTGCTCCAGCCGATCGCCGCCAACTTCGGCATGTCGGCGGAGCTGCTGCAGATCTCCGACGGCAAGATCACCTCGTACGACGGGGTGCTCGGCATGCCGGTGGCCGAGGCGCTGGAGGGCAAGGAGCTCTGGGCGACCGCGCAGTGCCGGCCGCACCCGACCGAGCCGCTGGACGAGGCGGGGCAGGGCGACGCCTTCGTCTCCATCGCGTTCTGCGCGATGCGCGCGGTGGTGGACGTGGACATCGAGCTGGGCGCCGTCCGGGTGGTCGAGGTGACGGTGGCCCAGGAGGTCGGCCGGGCGCTGAACCCGCGGCAGATCGAGGACCGGATCGAGGCGGGGGTGGCCCAGGGCGTCGGCCTGGCGCTGCTGGAGGAGCTGCGCACCGAGGGCGGCCTGCTGGCCAACCCCTCGCTCACCGGCTACCGGCTGCCGACCGCGCTGGACACTCCGGAGATCCGGGTGGCCGCCCTGCTGGAGGAGCGCGACGTGGTGGCCCCGTTCGGGGCCAAGGCGGTCAGCGCGGTGCCGGCGGTGACGGCCCCGGCGGCGGTGGCCGCGGCGGTGCGGGCCGCCACCGGCCTGCCGGTGGGCCGGCTGCCGATCCGCCCGGAGGACGCCGTCACCGGCTGAGCACCGGCCGGGGAATTCGGCGGGAGGGCCCGCCGAATTCCCCGGAAAATGCATGACGAATTGCCGGGCGGCGCTTTTGCGCCGACCGGCAATTCGCTTTTTGAGGCCATGACGGGAATCGAACCCGTGTACACCGCTTTGCAGGCGGTTCCCTAAACCACTCGGGCACACGGCCGTGGGGTGGAACTGGTGGAAGGCTGGACTGCGGGAGCGCGCTCAGGCGCAGCGGCAGCAGCGACAGGCGCGACAACACAGGGGAGTGGGGGCACAGGTGCGGGGCGCGCGGGCCGCCGTCTTCCTGTCCATGTCCGACTCCTGTCGTCGTTCGCCGTGTTGGTGAATTCAGTTTGGCGGAATGCCGGGCGGAACGTCAATATCCTTTTGTAAATTCTGTGTGGCGGGGTGTGCTACCGTCGGAGACAGGTGGCCCTCGGTGGCCATCCCGGACGAGCGCGTCGTACCCGGTGACGACAAGACGGCGCAGTGACAGCGGCAACCCGGCCGCTGCCGACTGCGGAGGTAAGACCGTCGTGGCTTGGCTCGTTCTGATCGTTTCCGGTGTCCTGGAGACCGTGTGGGCGGTGGCCCTGGAATCCTCCAAGGGCTTCTCCCGCCTCGTCCCGACCGTGGTGTTCGGCGTCGCGCTGGCACTCTCGATGGGCGGCCTGGCATACGCGATGCGCTCGATCCCGATCGGCACCGGCTACGCCGTGTGGGTGGGCATCGGCGCGGTGGGCACCGCGCTGTACGGCATGGCGGTGCTGGGCGACGCGGTCACCCTGGCCCGGATCGGCTGCCTGCTGCTGATCGTCTCCGGCGTGGTGGGCCTCAAGGTGCTGCACTGACCCGAAGGCGTCGCGGACGGCGCCCTAGGTCCGGAGTCGTAGAAGGGTGGCGACCGGAGTCAGGGGTTATCGGCCCAAGCGCACCTTACGATCATACGTATGACCACTGCCTCCCCCACCTCGGCCGACACCGCCTCCGTTCCGATACCGACCGACCCCGGGGGAGGGGTGCTGGGCGACCGTTTCCGGGCCCTGACCCTGGGGATCGTCTCGGTGGTCCTGGTCATCGCCTTCGAGGCGACGGCCGTCAACACCGCGATGCCGGTGGCCGCCCGCGAGCTGGACGGGCTCGGGCTGTACGCCTTCGCCTTCTCCGGCTACTTCACCACCACGCTGTTCGCGCTGGTCGTCTCCGGCCAGTGGTGCGACCGCAGCGGTCCGCTGCAACCGCTGTTCACCGGGATCGCGGTGTTCGGCGCCGGCCTGCTGGTGGCCGGCTCGGCGCCCGGGATGTGGATCTTCGTGGGCGGCCGGGCGATCCAGGGCCTCGGGGGCGGCCTGGTGATCGTCGCGCTCTACGTGGTGGTCGGCCGGGCCTATCCCGAGCGGCTGCGGCCCGCGGTGTTCGCCGCCTTCTCCTCGGCCTGGGTGCTGCCCTCGATCATCGGCCCGGTGGTCTCCGGGGCGGTCACCCAGCACCTCGGCTGGCGCTGGGTCTTCCTCGCCGTGCCGGCGCTGATCCTGCTGCCGCTGGCGGTGATGGGCCCGGCGCTGCGCCGCTCGGAGAAGGAGCAGCCGGTGCTCCGGGGCGCCGCGTTCGACCGCCGCCGCACCGGGCTGGCCGCGATGGCCGCGCTCGGCGCGGGTCTGCTGCAGTACGCGGGCCAGCGGCTGGACCTGATCGGCCTGCTGCCGGCCGTCGCCGGGGCGGCGCTGCTGCTGCCGGCGGTGCTCGGCCTGCTGCCGGCCGGGACGCTGCGGGCCGGGCGGGGGCTGCCGACGGTGATCCTGCTGCGCGGGGTCGCGGCGGGGGCGTTCTTCGCGGCCGAGGCGTTCATCCCGCTGATGATGGTGACCGAGCGCGGGCTGTCGCCGACGCTGGCCGGTCTGACCCTGACCAGCGGCGGCCTGTCCTGGGCGCTCGGCTCCTGGCTCCAGGGCCGGCCGGGTGCCGAGCGGTACCGCACGCTGATGATCCGCGGCGGCTTCGTGCTGACCGCGGTGGCCATCGCGGGGGCGGCGCTGGTGCTCGTCCCGGCGGCGCCGACCTGGGTGGCGGCGGTGGCCTGGGGCGTCGGCGGGTTCGGCATGGGCCTGACGGTCGCGAGCGTCAGCGTGCTGATGATGAAGCTGTCGACGCCGGAGGACGCCGGGGCCAACTCGGCCTCGCTCCAGGTGAGCGACGCGCTGGGCAACGTGCTGCTGGTGGGCCTGTCCGGGGTGCTGTTCGCGGCGCTGGGCGGCGGCTCGGTGGCCGCCGCCCACGACGGCGCCACGGGCACCGGGTCGACCGGCGCCTTCGCGGTGATCTTCCTGACCATGACCGGGGTCGCGCTGCTCGGCGCGCTGGTCTCCGGCCGGGTCCGCAAGGCCGCCTGAGGACTCAGCCGGCGGCCCCGGCTGCGGCTCCGGCGGGGGCGGGGGACCCCAGGAAGGTCTCCCAGCCCCCGGCCGGGGCCTGGCCGGGGCCGAGGGTCTGCAGCTTGCGCAGCACCGCCGGGTCCTGGGCGTCCAGCCAGTCGACCAGCTGCCGGAAGGACACCAGCCGGACCTCGGGCCGCCCGGCGATCGACTTGAGCACCTCCTCGACGGCGTTCATGTAGATGCCGCCGTTCCACTCCTCGAAGTGGTTGCCGATGACGAACGGCGCGCGGTTGGTGGTGTAGGCGCGCTCGAAGCCCATCAGATAGGCGTCCCGGGCCTGGGTCTGGAAGCCGGGGTGCAGCGCCGGGTCGGCCTTGGTGTTGCTGCCGCACTGGTTGAACATGATGTTGTAGTCCATCGACAGCACCTGGAAGGTGTGCCCGGGGAACGGGATGGACTGCAGCGGGAGGTCCCAGAGCGCGCCGCCCTGGATCTTCTGCGGCCAGATCTGCGTGCCGTTGCCGCTGCTGTCGTAGCGCCAGCCGCGCCTGACGGCGGTGGGCAGCAGGTTGCGTTGCCCTTCCAGGCAGGGCGTGCGGCTGCCGATCAGCTCCTTGCGGTAGTCGAAGGGCAGCGCCGGCAGGTCCGTGAAGCCGGTGTTGGTGCGCCAGTTCATGACGAAGTCCATCGCCTGCTGGATCTCGCTGTCCCACTCCTCCGGGGACCACCGGCCGACGCCGGTGGCGCCGCAGAAGTGGCCGTTGAAGTGGGTGCCGATCTCGTGGCCCTCCAGCCAGGCGGCGTGCACGTTCTCCAGCGTGTCGTGGATGTGCTGGTCGTTGAGGTAGCCGATGTCGGAGGCGCCGGCCTTGTGCTGCGGGGGGCGGTAGAGGTCCTTGCGGGACTCCGGCAGCAGGTAGAGGCCGCTGAGGAAGAAGGTCATCGAGGCGTCGTGCTCGCGGGCGAGCCGGCGGAAGCGGCCGAACAGCCCGTTGTCGAGCTCACCGGCGCCGTCCCAGGAGAAGACCACGAACTGCGGCGGGCGCTGTCCGGGCCGCAGCGCCTCGGCGACCGGCTGGCCCGGCTGCGGGCCGGTGTCCGAGGTGGAGCCGTCGCCGATCAGGGTGACCGGGGGCTTGGCCGCCTCGGTCGGGGCCGGCGCGTTGTCCGCGGCCGGGGTGGTCGGTACCGGGGCCGGAGTGGTCGCCTGCCCGCCGCCCGGGTCCGTCCGGGCCGCGCAGCCGGCGGCGAGGGCGGCGGCGCCGGCCGCGCCCGCGGCCAGCAGGGTGCGGCGGGAGAGAGCGTCCATGGTCACTCCGTTCGTGGGGCGTGCACGGGGGCGGGCACGGCGGGCCGCGGCGCACGGCCGTCCGGGCAGGCAACGGGTGCCCGGTCGGACAAGTGCGGTGATAGGCCTGTGAACGGGGTCAGCATGGCATGCGATCGAGATCGGTCAGTGCTTCACCACGGACGGTCGGAACTCATCGCCCGAAGGATGCAACCGGGACGCCGTTCCTGAGTGTCCGATGAATCGATCGTCGTCATTCCTGGCAGCCGCCGGGTAACCGGAGGGTGACGCGGCGGTGACGTCTCACCCCTTCGGGCCAGACCTTGCCCCTGAGGCCCGCCGATCGGGGGGAGCGAGTACGACCAGCGTATGAATGTGGCATAGGGTCCGATCCGGTTGCATGGTTCTCAGGAACTTCCCAGGAACCGTCAACCGGTTCGACGTCAGCAGAGGGGAGCGCCGGTGGGCGCCCAGCAGAGCAGGAGCCCGTGGCCGGGCACCATGGCGGTCGGTGCCGCGCTCGTGCTCGGCGCGTGGCTGCTGCACGACGGCTCGACCGCCGTGCTGCCGCCGGCCCCCGGTACCGGGCAGGCCCTCAGCGGCTTCGCCCCGGTCTCCGTGGTACCGCCGCTCGGCCCCTCCCGGCCGACCCGGATCCGCATCCCCGCGGTCCGGCTCGACGCCCCCGTCACCGGCCTCGGCCTCGACCGGGACGGCCACCTGCAGGCCCCGCCGGACGAGGACCGCAACCTCGCCGGCTGGTACCGGGACGGCGCCACCCCCGGCCAGCGCGGTACGGCGATCATCGCCGGACACGTCGACAACGACCGCGGGCCCGCCGTCTTCTACCACCTGGGCGCCCTGCACCGCGGCGACCGGATCGAGATCCTCCGCGAGGACGGCCGGACCGCCGTCTACCAGCTCTACGCCATCGAAGTGCACGACCGAAAGGACTTCCCGGACGACCGGGTGTACCGCCAGGCCGCCGACGCCCAACTCCGGGTGATCACCTGCGGCGGCGGGTACAGCGAGGAGCACGGCTACGACGGCAACGTCGTCGCCTACGGCTTCCTCGCCGACACCACGCGCCCGGGGAAACCCGTATGACCTCCCTCACCACCACCGAACTCGCCGTCCGCTGGAACCCGCTCGACTGGCCGCTCACCCACGGCCCGATCCCGTACGCCGTGCTCGCGGCCGGCTGGGTCGCGCTGGGGCTGCTCGTCCTCTCCCGCGACCGGCGCTGGCTCGGCCTGCGCCCGCTCGGCGCCCTGCTCCTCGCCGCCGCCCTCACCGGCGCGATCAAGGTCGTCGTGGACGGGTGGTGGCACCCCTTCCCCGAGGGCACCCCCGACTACGTGGTCGGCTGGGTCGCGCTCGCCGTGCTCGCGCTGACCCTGGCCGGCTTCCGCGTCCCGCTGCTGCCCGGCCGGCAGCGCTTCCTGGCGGCCGGCGGCGCGGCACTGGTGGTGCTGATGGCGGCCTCGCAGGTCAACCGCGGCTTCGACCAGTACCCGACGGCCCGCGTCATGCTGGCGCCCAGGACCCAGGCGCTGACCACCGGCAAGGCCCCCGAGGTGGTGACCGCGCCGACCGGCAAGGTGCTGGAGGAGGTCTGGCACGCCCCGGCCGACCTGCCCGGGAAGGGCACCGTCTCGACCACCCCGATCCCCGGGACCAAGTCCGGCTTCGACGCCCGCGACGCCTACGTCTACCTGCCCCCCGCCTACCAGGCCAGCCCCCGGCCGATGCTGCCGGTGCTGGTGCTGATGGCCGGCCAGCCCGGCAACCCGTCCGACTGGGTGAACTCCGGCGGCATGCAGGAGCGGCTGGACGCCTTCGCCGCCGACCACCAGGGCCTCGCCCCGATCGTGGTGATGGTGGACCAGATCGCCACCATGTGGGGCAACAGCCTCTGCATGGACTCCAACGTCGCCCGGGCCCAGACCTACCTCGCCCAGGACGTCCCCGACTGGATCCACGGCCACCTCCAGACCGCCACCGGCCGCGGCGCCTTCGTCATCGGCGGCGCCTCGCTGGGCGGCACCTGCGCGCTCCAGCTGGCCGTCAACGCGCCGCAGGTCTACGGCTCGTTCATCGACGTCTCGGGCCAGGACGAGCCCACCCTGGGCAGCCACGACGAGACCGTCGAGAAGGCCTTCGACGGCGACGAGAAGGCCTTCGAGGCCGTCGACCCGGCGCACCTGATGGCCGCCCGCCAGTACCCGGACACCGCCGGCGTCTTCGCGGTCGGGGCCGGCGACGGCGACTTCCGCCCGCAACAGGAGACGATGTACGCCGCCGCACAGAAGGCCGGGATGAAGGTGGAGTTCCAAGCGATCCCCGGCGGCCACAGCTGGACGGTGTTCCGGGAGGCGCTCGACCGGAACCTGCCCTGGCTCGCCCGGCAGACCGGGATGATCCGGTGATCCGGCTCGGCGCCGCGCCCGCCCGGGCCCTGGTCGGCGAGCGGCAACCGCTGCGGGACGGCGGGCAACCGGCCCCGCGGGTCCCCGAACAGTCCCGCGGCGAGTCCGCCCCCGGCTCCGGCGCACCCGCGCCGCGGCCCCCGCAGCGGCTGGCCCGCGCCGCGGCCCGGACCGCCGCCCTCGCCACCCGGCTGGCCGCCCGGCTCGGCGAGGCCCCGCTCACCCTCGTGCTGCTGGTCGGCCTCTGGGCCGTCGGCGCCGCCACCGGCAGCCTCGCCCGCGGCCCGTCCGCCGCCCTGCTGGAGCGGGTCGGCGCCGGCTCCCCGACCCTCGGCGAGGGCCGCTGGTGGACGCCGCTCACCTCGCTGTTCTGGTGCTCCGGCATCGGCGCCTACGTCTTCACCAGCCTGCTGCTGCTCCTGGTCGCCCCGGCCGCCGAGCGCCGGCTCGGCGCGCTGCGGACCCTCGGGGTGCTGGTCGCCGGGCAGCTGGCCGGCGCCCTGGCCGGCACCGGGCTGGTCGCGGCCGGCGCCGTCTCCGGCGAGCAGTGGACCACCTCGGTCGTCGACCAGAACGCGGTCGGCCCCGCCGTCGGCCTGTTCGCGCTGGCCGGCGTGCTCGGCTACCGGCTCACCGTGCTCTGGCGCCGCCGGCTGCACCTGCTGGTGGTGCTGGTGCCGCTGGTGATGGCGCTGTACGTGGGGCACCTGCAGAGCGTGCAGTGCTTCTCCGGCGCCCTGGCCGGGCTGGCCGCCGGGGCGCTGCTCTCGCGCGGCCGCCCGCACCTGCGCTCGCACCGCTCCTCGCACACCGAGACCCGGGTGCTGGTGGCGCTCTGCCTGGTCGCCGCCGCGCTCGGCCCGCTGATCGCCTCGCTCTACGACAACGCCGCCGGCCCGTTCAACACCTTCTCGGAGATCTACCTCTCGCACCGGCTCAGCCCGGACGAGGTCGCCGACTTCTGCGCGGTCTCGGCCCACGACTGCGCCCGCGCGCACGCCGTCGAGCGGATCTTCGACACCCCGGCCCGGCTGATGGCCGCGCTCTTCCCGGCGCTGCTGCTGGTGCTGGCCGAGGGCCTGCGCCGCGGCCTGCGGCTCGCCTGGCGGATCACCGTCGCCACCGAACTGCTCTGGACCGCCATGCTGGTCTGGCTGTTCACCGAGACCGGCACCGGCTCGGGCGGCGTCGTCCAGTACTTCGTCGAGGCGCTGCTGCTGCCGCTGATCACCACCGGACTGCTGCTGGCCACCCGCAAGCGCTTCCCGCTGCGGCTGCCCGTCGCGGTGCTCGGCCGGCTGGCCGCGGTGCTCGGCGGCGCGCTGCTGGTCGCCAGCGCCGCGTACACCGGGCTGGGGATGCTGGTCGCCGGGCAGTTCGAGCCGGTCGCGAGCTTCCGCGGGCTGGTCGCCGGGCTGCCGGCGCAGTACCTGCCGCCCGCCTACAACGACCTGCTGCCCGACTACCCGGTCGCGGTCGGGCCGTTCGCCCGCGTCCTGGAGACCTACTGCGGACTGGCCTTCTGGGCGGTCGCGCTGGGCGCGCTGCTGGTGGTCTTCCGCCGGCCGGTGGTGCACGTCGACGCCGAGGACGCCGCGCGGGCCCGCACCCTGCTCACCGAGCACGGCGGCGGCACGCTCTCCTTCCTCACCACCTGGGACGGCAACCACTACTGGTTCGACGAGGACGGCCGGGCGGCCGTCGCCTACCGGGTGCTGAACACCGTGGCGCTGACCACCGGCGACCCGTTCGGCGACCCGGAGGCACGCGCCCGCGCGGTGGCCGGCTTCGCCCGGTACTGCGACGCGCGCGGCTGGACGCCCTGCTTCTACAGCGTCACGCCGGAGACCCGGGCCGCCGCCGGGCAGCTCGGCTGGCGCTCGCTGCAGGTCGCCGAGGACACCGTGGTCGCGCTGCCGGACCTGGCCTTCACCGGCCGCAAGTGGCAGGACATCCGCACCGCGCTCAACAAGGCCGGCAAGCAGGGCATCACCGCCGAGTGGTGGTCGTACCACGAGGCGCCGCTCGCGCTGAAGGAGCAGATCCGCGCCATCTCCGAGGAGTGGGTCTCGGAGAAGGGGCTGCCCGAGATGGGCTTCACCCTCGGCGGCCTGGAGGAGCTGGACGACCCGGCGGTGCGGCTGCTGATCGCCGTCGACCAGGACCGCGCCGTGCACGGGCTGACCAGCTGGATGCCGGTCTACGAGAACGGCGAGCCGGTCGGCTGGACGCTGGACTTCATGCGCCGGCGCTCGGACGGTTTCCGCGGCGTCACCGAGTTCCTGATCGCCTCCGCGGCGCTCGGCTTCAAGCAGGAGGGCGCGCGCTTCGTCTCGCTCTCCGGCGCCCCGCTGGCCCGCTCGGAGAAGGAGCCGCCGACCGGGCTGCAGAAGACCCTGGACTGGCTGGGCCGGGCGCTGGAGCCGGTGTACGGCTTCCGCTCCCTGCTCGCGTTCAAGGCGAAGTTCCAGCCGGAGTACCGGCCGATGTACATGGCCTACCCGGACCCGGCCGCGCTTCCCAGCATCACCCGGGCGATCGGCAAGGCGTACCTGCCGCACCTCACCCCGGCGCAGGGCGTACGGCTGATGCGCAAGCTCTCGGCCTAGCGGGCCCGTCGGAGCGCCCCCGGAGGCGAACGGGCGAACGGCTGCGGCTGCCCGGGCCCCGGTCCCGGGCGGCCGCCGACGTGCGCCCCGCCGGGCCGCTCAGCCGAGCAGCTGGGCGAGGGCGCGGTCGGCGTCCAGGTACAGGTGCTCCTCGCCCTCGGGGACGAGCAGGCGGCTGCGCCACAGGAAGCGCCGCAGGTCGGCGGTGTCGAACTGGACCATCGCGGTGCCCTCGGGCGCGCGCAGCTCGACCAGGGTGCGCCGGCCGAGGCCGGGCCGGACGTGCACGTCGCCGATGCCGGAGGGCACCTCCAGGCCGGAGGAGAGCAGCCGACGGGCGAAGACCCAGACGATGTCGTCGGCCGGCCCGCCGCCGTCGGCCTCGTCGTCCAGCGAGAACTCGGCGGGGAAGGCCATCCGGACGGCGAGCGGGTCCTCCGGGAGGTAGGTCATGGTGACCCGCAGCCGGACGGAGCGGTGGGCGGAGAGGACCAGACGGGCCTGGACGGTCTCTTCGGCGGTGGCGTGCACGGTGATTCCCTTCGGTGGGGGCGAGGCCGGTGACGGCGTGGAGGGTTGGGGCGGCCTCACCCGGAAGAGAGGCGGTGGAGGGGGTTCCGCTTACCGCGCTTTCGCGACTTTCTCCTGTGATCCACCTCACATCGATTTCCGGCCGAACCGGCGGCCCACCGGCCGGGCGCGCGCGCCGCCCGGCCCCGCCGCGGCCGCCCGAACGCCGCCGGGCCCGGTACGCTGGGCGGGTTGTCCGAACGCCGTCCGACCGTGGGACGAGGCCGCAAAATCGCCTCTGACCTGCGATGATCCCCCCTCGGAGACCGTGAGTACTGCCGCCGCCTCGATGCCGCTCTTCTCCGACGCGCAGGAGCCGCACGCGCCCGTCCGGGCCGCCGGCCAAGCCGCGCCGACCTCCTCCCACCACCTGTCCCCGGCTTTCCCCGGCCGCGCCCCCTGGGGCACCGCGGGCAAGCTCCGGGCCTGGCAGCAGGGTGCGCTGGACAAGTACATCGAGAACCAGCCGCGCGACTTCCTCGCCGTCGCGACCCCGGGCGCCGGTAAGACCACCTTCGCGCTGACCCTGGCCTCCTACCTGCTCCACAACCATCTGGTGCAGCAGGTCACCGTGGTCGCGCCGACCGAGCACCTGAAGAAGCAGTGGGCCGAGGCCGCCGCCCGGATAGGCATCCGGCTCGACCCGGCGTACTCCTCCGGGCCGCTCTCCCGGGACTACCACGGCATCGTGGTCACCTACGCGGGCGTCGGCGTGAACCCGATGCTGCACCGCAACCGGACCGAGGCCCGCAAGACGCTGGTCATCATGGACGAGATCCACCACGCCGGTGACTCGAAGTCCTGGGGCGAGGCCTGCTTCGAGGCCTTCGAGCCGGCCACCCGGCGGCTGGCGCTGACCGGTACGCCGTTCCGCTCGGACACCAACCCGATCCCGTTCGTCCAGTACGAGGCGGGGAGCGACGGCATCCGCAAGTCGATCGCCGACTACACCTACGGCTACGGGCACGCGCTCGCCGACCATGTCGTCCGTCCGGTGATCTTCCTGTCGTACAGCGGCAACATGCGCTGGCGCACCAAGTCCGGCGACGAGCTGGAGGCCAGGCTCGGCGAGCCGATGACCAAGGACCTGATCGCCCAGGCCTGGCGCACCGCGCTCTCCCCGCAGGGCGAGTGGATCCCGTCCGTGCTGCAGGCCGCAGACCGCCGGCTCAGCGAGGTCCGCAAGGCGATCCCGGACGCCGGCGGCCTGGTGATCGCCACCGACCAGAACGTGGCCCGCGCCTACGCCAAGATGCTGCGCGAGATCAGCGGCGAGAAGGTCACCCTGGTCCTCTCCGACGAGACCGAGGCCTCCCAGCGGATCTCCGACTACGCGGCCGGGGACTCGCGCTGGATGGTCGCGGTCCGCATGGTGTCCGAGGGCGTCGACGTGCCCCGGCTCTGCGTCGGCGTGTACGCCACCTCGATCTCCACCCCGCTGTTCTTCGCCCAGGCCGTCGGCCGCTTCGTGCGCGCCCGCAAGCGCGGCGAGACCGCCTCCGTCTTCCTGCCGACCATCCCGATGCTGCTGGGCTTCGCCAACGAGATGGAGCTCCAGCGCGATCACGTGCTGGACCGGCCGAAGAAGGAGGGCGAGGGCCTCTTCGACGAGGAGGACCGGCTGCTCGCCGAGGCCGAGCGGGCCAACGACGGCCCGGGCGGCGCGGGCGGCGAGGAGTTCTCCTACGAGGCGCTGGGCTCCGAGGCGGTCTTCGACCGGGTGCTGTACAACGCCATGGAGTTCGGCATGCAGGCGCACCCGGGCAGCGAGGAGGAGGAGGACTACCTCGGCATCCCGGGCCTGCTGGAGCCGGACCAGGTGCAGATGCTGCTGCAGAAGCGCCAGCACCGGCAGATCCAGCGGAGCAAGGGCAAGCCGGCCGAGGAGGCCGACCTGCTGGAGCTGCCCGCCGAGCAGCGGCCGGTCGTGACCCACCAGGAACTGCGTGAGCTGCGCAAGGAGTTGAACGCGCTGGTGGCCGCCTGGCACCACCGCACCAGCCAGCCGCACGGGACCGTCCACAACGAGCTGCGCCGTCAGTGCGGCGGTCCGCTCACGGCCCAGGCCACCGCCAACCAGCTGAAGGCGCGGATCGCCAAGATCCGTGAGTGGGCGAAGTAACGGTCCGTCGGCGGCGCGGACGGCAGGACCGTAAAGGTCATGTGACGTTCAGATATACGCGAAGGTTTTGTGGAGACAGCCGGTCAGATGATCGGCTAGTCTTCGGCGTGCTGCGCCGCCTCCGGGCCGCCGACGCCATCCGCCCCCCGTCCGGGGTCGGTCGTCGCAGTTCCCGGTGAACCCGGCCGGCACCTCACCGACCCGGGAGGACGCGACGCTCCGTCGTGCGCTCGGGCCTGTCTGTCTTTCCAAGGAGCACACCCAACGTGTCGTACCAGCAGCCCTACGCCCAGCAGCCCGAGCTCTCCGACAAGTCGAAGGTCGTCGCCGGCGTTCTGCAGATCCTGCTCGGCGGCCTGGGCGTCGGTCGCTTCTACACCGGCCACATCGGCATGGGCATCGCCCAGCTGCTGACCTGCGGTGGCCTCGGCGTCTGGTCGCTGATCGACGGCATCCTGTTCCTCACCAGCAACGACCGCACCGACTCCCAGGGCCGTCTGCTGCGCGGCTGACCCTTGGTCGCATCCGCGAAGGCGCGTCGCCGCCCCGGCCGTCCCGGTCGGGGCGGCTTCGCCGTTCCCGAACGGCTGCGCACGGCCTGGGCGCCGGTCGGGGTGCTGGTCGGCGGCGTGGCGGGCTCCGCCTACCTGTGGTCGCGCAACCCCCACCTGCCCGGGCAGATGCTGCCGTTCTGCCCCTGGCGCAAGGTCACCGGGCTGCAGTGCCCCGGCTGCGGCGGCACCCGGATGGCCTACGACCTGCTGCACGGCGACCTCGCCGCCGCCTGGCACGACAACGCGGCGCTGCTGCTCGCGCTGCCGCTGGTGGCCGTGACCTACCTGGCCTGGCTGCGGCACGGGCTGGCGGGGCGGCGCTGGCAGCCGCCGCTCGGCCGGCGGGGGACGGCCGTGCTGCTCGGCGTGGCGACCGTCTGGACCGTCCTGCGCAACGTGCTCTGACACCACGTCGCTCCGGTACGACGTGTTCCGGCCCGATCCGTCCGGAACTCGGACTGTGGTCGAACTTGCGAACGTCTGGTAGCGGCGTTCTGGGCCGTTTTGACACGGTTTGACGGGGCGTGCGAAATTGATCTTGCCCGAATTTTGGACAAACACTTCCGCCGCCGCATTTCCTTCACTACCTTTCCCACACGCTCTCCCGCCGGGCGACCCCCGCGAGACGGGCGTCGCAGGGCCCCAGGACGTCAAGGACGACTCTCCGCGGCCCGAGCGCGGCCACCCACCTGCGCGCGACCCCCGAGTCCCGGACCGGCCCGCCGATCCGCGACCCGCCGCGGAAAGGAATTGCGCGTCGTGACTGCAGAGACCTCCCAGACCCTGGACCGCGGTGTCCGGGTCCTCAAACTGCTCGCCGACTCGGAGCGCGGGCTCACCGTGACCGAGCTGGCGGCCCGCCTCGCCGTCAACCGGACGGTCGTCTACCGGCTGCTGGCCACCCTGGAACAGCACGGACTGGTCCGCCGGGACATCGGCGGCCGTGCCCGGGTCGGCCTGGGCGTCCTGCGGCTCGCCCACCGGGTCCACCCGCTGCTGCGCGAGGCGGCGCTGCCCGCGCTGCGCAGCCTCGCCGAGGACCTCGGCGCCACCGCCCACCTCACCCTGGTGGACGGCAACGAGGCGCTCGCGGTGGCCGTGGTCGAACCCAGCTGGACCGACTTCCACGTCGCCTACCGGACCGGGCTGCGCCACCCGCTGGGGGAGAGCGCGGCCGGCCGGGCGATCCTGGAGGCCCGGGCCTTCCCGAGCCAGCGGCGGCCGGAGCAGGGCTTCGTCATCACCCGGGCGGAGGAGCAGTCGGGGGCGTCCGGCGCGGCCGCGGCGCTGCTCGGCCTGAGCGGCATCGAGGGCAGCGTCGGCGTGGTGATGCTCAACGGCCTCGTCCCGGAGCGGGTCGGCCCCCGGGTGGTCGAGGCCGCCACCGAGGTCGCCGACGCGCTGCGCTGAGCGCTCCGCCGCGGCGGGCGGGCCGTCCGGGTGGCCGTGTGCGTGCCCGCCGGACGGCCCGGTGTGTTTGGATGCCTCTGTGTCCGACACCAAGCTGCCCCCGGCCCTCACCGCTCCCCGGACCCGGGCCCTCGCGCTCTGCGGCGCCCTGGTCACCGCGCTGTTCGGCGTGGCCGCCTTCGTCCCGCTGCCGTACACGCTGACGTTTCCCGGCGTGACCGCGGACACCCTCGGCAGCTACCAGGACCGGCCGGTGCTCACCATCACCGGCGCGCCGGTCCGCAGCACCCAGGGACAGCTGCGGATGGTGACCATCTCGGCGACCAATCCCGGGGAGCGGACCAGCCTCTGGCGCTCGCTGCAGGCCTGGTTCGACGAGGACGAGGCCATCCGGCCCACCGACACCGTCTACCCGCAGGGCAACCCGGCCAAGGCCGAGGAGGTCAACGCCCAGCAGATGGTGGAGTCCCAGGACGCCGCCACCACGGCCGCGCTGTCCTACCTCCAGCTGTCGCCCGCCCAGGTGAAGGTGAAGGTCGACCTCGGTGACATCGGCGGCCCGAGCGCCGGCCAGATGCTCGCGCTCGGCATCATCGACAAGCTCGCCGGGGACGGCAAGGGCGGCGACCTCACCGGCGGGCTGACCATCGCCGGCACCGGGACCATCGACGACCAGGGCGTGGTCGGCGCGGTCGGCGGCGTGCCGCTCAAGACCCAGGCGGCGGCCCGGGACGGCGCGACCGTCTTCCTGCTGCCCAAGGACGAGTGCGCGGACGCCAAGGTGAACACGCCCGCCGGGCTGCGGCTGGTGCCGGTCGGCACGCTGGCGGAGTCGGTCTCCGCGCTGGAGGCGCTGCGCACCGGCGGGGCCGTCGCCACCTGCTGAGCGGCCCCACCTGCCGAGCCGCCCCGGCCGTCGGGCCGGCTACTCGGCGGCGGCCTGGTCGACCAGCGGCAGGATCCGGTACGGCACCGGGTTCTCCAGCGCGATGGCCGTCGAGGAGCGGACGATCCCGTCGAAGCCGACCACCCGGTCGATCACCCGCTGCAGATCGGCGTTGGAGCGGGCCACGATCCGCACCATCATGTCGCCGTGCCCGGTGATGGTGTGCAGCTCCAGCACCTCCGGCACCGCCGCCAGGTGCTCGCGCACGTCCGTGCCCTGGCCCTGGGAGATCTCCAGGGTCGCGAAGGCCGTCACCGGGTAGCCCAGCGCCGCCGGGTCCACCTCCGGGCCGAAACCGCCGATCACCCCGCGCGCCTGGAGCCGGTCCAGCCGGGCCTGCACCGTGCCGCGGGCCACCTGGAGCCGGCGCGAGCACTCCAGCACGCCGATCCGCGGCTCCTCGGCGAGCAGCCGGATCAGCCGGCCGTCCAGGGCGTCGATGGCGTCGTTGGTGCTTCCGGCGAGTCCGCCCGGGGCAGCGGAAGGCCCTTGCCCAGTGGGTGAGTTGGGCGGTCCGGGGGCGACCGGGGGGGTGGCGGCGTGGGCGGGGGGCATCGCGGGGGCTCCGTCCTCCGATGGGCATTCTGTACAGCGGTGCGTCCGATTCTCCCGTCCCGGAGCGCAGCTTGACCAGGAGGAAACGGAACAGTTGCGCGGAAGTCGGCCCGGCGCCACCCTCCAGCCACAACCCCGTGCGCCCGCCCCACCCCGGCGTGCCGGGGGCGACCCGTGGTCCCGCACCCCCACCGGGAGGGCTGACATGACCGACACCACCGTCGAACGCGTGCTGCCGACGGCCGGCCCGGGCCCCGGGGGCCTGCGCGCCGTCGCCCCGGAGGAACCCGGGCTGCTCCCGATGGGCCGCGCCGACGCGGTGGTCTTCGCGGTCGGCGACGCCGAGCGGGCGGCCCACCGGTACGCGGTCGCCCTCGGGCTGCGCTGCACCGCGTACGCCGGGCCCGAGACCGGCGAGCCGGAGACCGTCTCCTACGTGCTGCGGGCGCCCGGGACGCGCTTCGTGCTGACCTCGCTCGTCCAGGCGATCGGCCCGCGCGGCCGGGAGCTGGCCGAGCACCTGGCCCGGCACGGCGACGGGGTGATCGACCTCGCGGTCGCGGTGCCGGACGTCTGTTACGCGTACGACTACGCCGTCGACCGGGGCGCGGCCTCGCTCGCCGAGCCCTACGAGGTGCGGGACGCGTACGGCACCGTGGTGCTCGCCGCGATCGGGGTGCCGGGCGGGACCAGACACACCCTGGTCGACCGCTCCCGGTACCGCGGGCCCTACCTGCCGGGCTACGTGCCCTTCGAGCGCTGGTGACGGCGGCGGTCAGCGGACGGCGAGGTCGACCCTCGGCGGGTAGCCGTTCCAGGAGACGATCACCGAGTTGGCCTGGGCGTCCTTGGTGAAGTCCACCCGGAGCCA
Source organism: Kitasatospora sp. NPDC057595 (assembly GCF_042800875.1). Lineage (NCBI taxonomy): Bacteria > Bacillati > Actinomycetota > Actinomycetes > Kitasatosporales > Streptomycetaceae > Kitasatospora > Kitasatospora sp. NPDC057595. The sequence continues at coordinate 80,292 of NZ_JBHVGL010000013.1, forward strand.
CCCGGGGCCGTCCCAGACCAGCATCTGCCACCCCGAGTCCGGGGTGGCAGAGACCAGCGAGGCCCGGTCCGACTGGATGTCCAGGGCGACCTTTCCGCCCGGGACGAGGTAACTGTGCACGGAGGACGTGGTGCTGCCGACCGGGGACGGGCGGTGCGAGCTCGGCGCGGCGGCCGACGGGGTGGCGGAGGCCGTCGGCGTCGGCCTGGGCGGGGCCGCCGACGCCCGGACGGTGGACGGCGGCGCGGTCGGCTCGGTACGGCCGGTCGACTGCGGCGGCGTCGCCGAGGGCGTCGGCACGGGTCTCGCGCCCTCGGCCGAGGCCGGCGAGGGCAGCGGCAGCGCGGTGGGCTGTTCGAAGGCGGCGCCGGTCAGCACGGCGTGCACGCCGAACCAGGACAGCGCCACCGCCGCCCCGGTGGCCGCCGCCCAGGCGCCGAGCTGTACCAGTCCGTTCCGCATCGTGCGCACATCCTGCCGTATCCCCCGGTCGCGCAGGTGGGCGCCCCGGTACTTCCACAGGGAACTTGCACAACTGCGGCCCGCGCGCCGCAGACCTGCGCGAACCACCCCGAGGTACAGACCATTCGGGGCCGATGGCGTACCGTGCAGCCCCATGGCAACAGTGCTCGTGGTCGAGGACGACCCCTTCGTACGATCCGCCCTCATCCGCCACCTGACCGACACCGGCCACGCGGTTCGCAGCGTGGGCACGGCACTTGAGGCGCTGCGCGAGGTCGCCCAGGTCGGCTGCGACCTGGTGATCCTGGACCTCGGCCTGCCGGATCTGGACGGCAGCGAGGCGCTCAAGATGATCCGTGGCCTGACCAACGTCCCGGTCATCATCTCCACCGCCCGGGACGACGAGGCCGAGATCGTCCGGCTGCTCAACGACGGGGCCGACGACTACCTGGTGAAACCGTTCTCCGGGGAGCATCTGAGTGCCCGGATGGCCGCCGTGCTGCGCCGGCTCGGCGGTGGGGCGGCCCCGGTCAGCCAGGTGCTGCGGGTCGGCGGGCTGGCGATCGACCTCCAGCGCCGGGAGGCCTCGCTGGACGGCCGGGCGCTGGACCTGACCCGCCGTGAGTTCGACCTGCTGGCCTTCCTCGCCGCCCGGCCGGGCGTGGTGGTGCCGCGCAAGGAGATCCTGGCCGAGGTGTGGCGGCAGACCTACGGCGGGGACCAGACCATCGACGTGCACCTGTCCTGGCTGCGCCGCAAGCTCGGTGAGACCGCGTCGAACCCGCGCTACCTGCACACCGTGCGCGGGGTCGGGGTCCGGCTGGAGGCGTCCGGGCAGGCCGCCGGACCCGGTGCCGTCCCCGTGGAGCGCCGGACATGAGGAGGCTGCGGCACTCGCTGCGCTGGGCCCTGATCAAGGCCGCCGTGGCCGGGACCACCATGGTCGCGCTGGCGTTCCTCATCCCGCTCGGCCTGATGGTCCAGCAGACCGCCCGGGACCGGGCGTTCACGGCCGCCGAGCGGCAGGCCGCGGCGCTCGGCCCGGCACTGGCCATCACCACCGACGAGGACGCCATCGCCCGGGCGGTGGCCTCGACGGACGCGGGTGCGCAGGGGCGGATGGCGGTGCACCTGCCGCCGGCGGAGGGCGCCGTGGCGGCCGGTTCCGCCTCCGGGACGGCCGGCGGTGCGGGCGGGGTGGCCGCAGCGCCGGGCGGGACGGGGGCGGGGACGGTACCGGGCGCGGCCGGTCCGCAGGGGGCGGCAGCCGCCGTGGGGGTGCCGGGGGTCGCCGCCGTACCGGGGACCGCGAGGGCCGCCGCGGGCGCCGCCTCCGCCGACGGGGCGACCATCGGCGAAGTCCGGGCGCTGGACGCCGACGTGGCCACCGCGGGCGGCCAGGGGCGCTCGTTCACCGTGCAGGTGCCGGGCGGCTTCGCGCTGCTCCAGCCGGTCGCCGTGGACACCGTGCGGACCGCCGTGGTCGAGGTCTTCGTGGCCGACGGTGACCTCACCCGGGGCGTGGCCACGGCCTGGCAGGTGCTCTCCGGGGTCGCGCTCGGGTTGGTCGCCATCTCGGTGCTGGTCGCCGACCGGATGGGCGCCCGGATCGTCGGCTCGGCCCGTCGGCTCGCCGCCGCCGCCCGATCGCTCGGCGCGGGCAATCTGACGGTCCGGGTGCCGGTGGACGGCAAGCAGGCCGCGGGCAGCCCGGCGGAGTTGCACGAGGCCGCCCACGCGTTCAACGCGATGGCCGACCGGGTCGTCCAACTGCTCGCCGCCGAGCGGGAGTTGGCGGCCGACCTGTCGCACCGGCTGCGCACCCCGCTGACCGTGCTGCGGCTGAACGCCGCCTCGCTCGGCGAGGGCGACGCGGCCGACGCCACCCGGCACGCCGTGTCGCAGCTGGAGCGCGAGGTCGACCAGATCATCCGCTCGGCCCGCCGGGCGCCCGAGGACGCGCCCGCCGTCACCGTCGGCTGCGACGCCGCCGAGGTGATCCGCGAGCGGGTCGGCTTCTGGTCCGCGCTCGCCGAGGACGAGGGCCGTCCCTGGCAGCTGGCCGGCGCCGAGCGCGAGACGCCCGTCCCGGTCCAGCGCGGCGACCTGGCCGCGGCGGTGGACGCGCTGCTCGGCAACGTCTTCCGGCACACCGCGGTCGGCACCGCCTTCTCGGTGGACGTGCTGCCCACCGAGAGTTCGGTGATCGTGCTGGTCGGGGACGCCGGTCCGGGCTTCACCGATCCGCAGGCCGCGCTGAAGCGCGGCGAGGGCCACGGCGGGGAGGGCTCCACCGGCCTCGGGCTGGACATCGTCCGCAAGCTCGCCGAGGCCACCGGCGGTGACCTCGCGCTCGGTGCCTCGGCCGTGCTCGGCGGCGCCGAGATCCGGCTGCGGCTGCGCACCCGGCAGGACGGCACCGAGCCCCCGCGGGCCGGCAGACGGCGCGGCCGCGGGCCGCTGTTCCCTCGCTGACCGGGGCCGCCGGGCACGGGTGATGAAAGGTTTCGGCGCTTCGTCAGGCTTCGGGAGGGCCGGGGGAGGAGCGGGCTCCCCCTCTTTCTTAAGCGCGCCGTAAGGGAGTTCTACCCCTGGCTCAGCAGGCGGTTTCCGGCCATTGTGCGCCGTTAGCGTCGTCGGCGTCGGTCACCCCCTCGACCGCGCACCTGCCAGCCCCGGAGGTAAGCCCCATGACGACCCAGCAGCCCCACCGCCGCCCCGGCGGCCGCCGCCGGCACAGCCGCAAGGGCGTGCTGATCGGCGCCTCGGCGGTCGCCGCCGCGCTGGTCGCCGGGGGCGTGGTCGTCCTCGCCTCCTCGGCCAGCGCCGCCTCGCTCGGCGCCGTCTACACCCGCACCAGCAGCTGGGACTCCGGCTACACCGGCCAGTACCTGGTCACCAACCCGGACGGCAGCGCCATCGAGGACTGGACGCTCACCTTCGACCTGCCGGCGGGCGCGAAGATCGACTCGCTCTGGAACGCCACCTTCACGGCGGACGGCCAGCACGTCACGGTCCGGCCGGAGGCGTGGAGCAAGCGGCTGGAGCCGGGCAGGAGCGTCGTGGTCGGCTTTGTCGCCCAGGGCGCCGGCGCCGCGCAGGCGGAGCCGGGCAACTGCCTGATCAACCAGAGCGCCTGCAAGCCGGGGGACGGCACCGCGGCCACCCCGTCCGGCCGGCCGACCACCACCGCGACGGCCTCCCCGTCCGCCTCCGCCTCGGTCACGGCGTCCGCCACGGCCACCGCGACCGCCACGGCGAGCGCCACCGCCACCGGCGCGCCGACCACCGGGGCGCCCAGCCCCAGCGCCACGGCGACCACCCGGCCCACCACCCCGGCCCCGACGGCCACCGCGACCGCCACCACCACGGCCGTGCCCACCACCCCGGCCCCCACCACCCCGGCGCCCACCGCGACCGCGACCGGCACCCCCGCCCCGGCCGGCGGTGCCGGCTTCAGCCCGTTCGTCGACACCTCGCTCTACCCGCCCTACGACCTGGTCGCCACCGCCAAGGCGAGCGGCGTCAAGGACTTCAACCTGGCCTTCGTCGTCGCCGCTGGCGGCTGCACCCCGAAGTGGGGCGGCGTGAGCGACCTCGCCGCCGACGCGGTGGCCGCCCAGATCGGCGCCCTGCGCGCGATCGGCGGCGACGTCCGGGTCTCCTTCGGCGGTGCCAACGGCAGCGAGCCGGCTCTCGCCTGCTCCTCGGTCGCCGACCTCACCGCCGTCTACCAGAAGACCGTGGACGCCTACGGCCTCACCAAGATCGACTTCGACGTCGAGGGCGGCGCGATCGCCAACGCGGCCGCCAACACCCGTCGCGCCCAGGCCATCGTCCAGCTCCAGAAGAACGCCGCCGCCAAGGGCAAGGCCCTGGAGGTCTCCTTCACCCTCCCCGTGCTCCCCTCCGGCCTGACCCAGGAGGGCGTCAACCTGGTCGCCGACGCCAAGAACAACGGTGTGGCGATCAGTGCGGTCAACGTCATGGCGATGGACTTCGGTGACGGCGTCGCCCCCAACCCGCAGGGCCAGATGGGCAAGTACGCCATCGCCGCGGCCACCGCCACCCAGGCCCAGGTGAAGAGCGTGCTCGGGCTCGACGACGCGACCGCCTGGCGCAAGGTCGCGGTCACCCCGATGATCGGCGTCAACGACGTCGCCAGTGAGGTCTTCACCGTCGCCGACGCCAAGCAGCTCGCCGACTTCGCCAAGAGCAAGCACCTGGCCTGGCTGTCGATGTGGTCCGGCACCCGCGACAAGGCCTGCGAGGGCGGCGCCAAGCCGTACGCCGACGCCAGCTGCAGCTCGATCGTCCAGCAGCCGCTGGACTTCACCCGGGCCCTCGGCGCCTACACCGGCTGATCCGCCGCAGCGGCTGATCTCCCGCAGCGGCAGATCCGCCTCCACCCACTCCGGCCGTCCGTGCCCCGACCGCAACGGGGCACGGCCGGCCGGCACCACATCCCGGCCCATCACTCTCCGTGATCGATACGATCCGGACCGGCCGCAGGGCATCGGGTATCGTCGCTGGTTGGCCGACCGGCGGACGGAGCGAAGAGTGACAGCGGTGCAAGACGAGCGCGGCGCGGTACCCACCGCACCGGACCGGGCACCCGCCCCTCCGTCGGACCGGCTGCGCACCGCTCTCGGCGCGCCCCTGCGTGCCCTGCGCGAGGCCCCGCGTCGGCCGCTGCTGGCCGCCTCCGCGGTCGCGTTGTTCTCCCTGCTCGGCTACGCGGTGGTCCGGCACTTCGCGCACACCTCGATGGTGGACATGATCGTCTACCGGGCCGAGGGCGCCGCCGTCGCCAACGGCGAGGACCTCTACGGACTGCGCGTCACGCAGTGGGACCTGCCCGCCACCTACCCGCCGTTCGCCGCGATGCTGTTCGTGCCGACGACCTGGTTCCCGATCCCGTTCCTACGGGTCGCGGTCACGCTCTGCAACCTCGGACTGCTCGCGCTGCTCACCCACCTGTCGTTCAAGCTGGTCGGCTGGCCGCGCCGGGACCTGCGGGCGATCGGCGTGATCCTGGTCACCGGCGTCGGCGTCTGGCTCGAACCCGTCTACACCACGCTGCGCTACGGCCAGATCAACCTCGCGCTGGCCTGCCTCATCCTCTGGGACCTCACCCGCCCCGACGGGCGCCGCAGCAAGGGCGTCGCGATCGGCATCGCCGCCGGCATCAAGCTCACCCCCGGCCTGTTCGCGGTCTACCTGCTGCTCACCGGCCGCGTACGGGCCGCGTTCGTGGCCGGCGCGACCTTCCTCGGCACCTTCCTGCTCGGCGCGCTCGTCCTGCCGGACGCCACCTGGGGTTTCTGGACCAAGTACCTCTACGACTCCTCCCGGGTCGGCAAGACCGAGATCGTCGACAACCAGGCGCTCAGCGGCGCCGTCGCCCGGCTGCTGCACACCGCCGACCCCGGCACCGCCGCCACCCTGGCCGCCGTCGTCGTCGCGGTGGCCGGCCTCGGCGTCGCCGTCTGGGCCGCCCGCAGCTCGCGCTGGCTGTCGCGCTCCGAGGCCTGGGGCGTCTGCTGCGCCGCCGTCACCGCCGTGCTGATCTCGCCGATCAGCTGGACCCACCACTGGGTCTGGTGCGTGCCGCTGCTCGTGCTGCTCGCCTGCGAGGCGGCGGTCGAACGGGCCCGTCCGGCCGCCGTCCGGAAGATCCGCTGGCGGGCCGCCTTCGGGGCCACGCTGGTCGCCTTCCTGTCCTTCGCGATGTGGCTCGCCAAGCCGCAGGGCGCGAAGGTGCTGGAGCTGTCGCCGCTCCGCCAGATCCCGACCTCGGTCTATCCGCTCGTCGGGATCGCCTTCCTGCTGGCCGCCGCGCTACGCGTGCGCGCCCGGCGCCTGGCGGCCGGTGTGCCGGCGGCGGCGCTGCCCGGGCAGCGCGACGGCGAACGGCCGGACTCCGCGCGCGAGCGTCAGCAGGCCCCCGCGGCCCGCTGAATCGGCCGGCCCGCCGTGGCCGGGGCGGCTCGTGCATCCCGTGCGCCCTGCTTGCCCCGCGCTGCTCGCGTACCCCGTGCGCCCTGCTCGCCCCGCGCTGCTCGCGCGCCTCACGCGAGCAGCGCGGCCAGCGAGCCGTCCATGTCCAGCGCGGCCATCTCGCTGCCCGGCGGCACCAGCCGGTGCGCCCGCTCCAGCCAGGCGGCCACCGCCGGCAGCGGTGCCTCCAGCAGCGCGTCCCCGGCCGGCGAGCTCAGCGCCAGGCAGAGCACGCTGCGCCGGCCCGAGCGGGTCGGCCAGATCCGCACGTCACCCTGGCCGCAGGGCCGGAAGGTGCCCTCCACCAGCAGCTCACGGGCGAACACCCAGGTCACCGGCGAGCCGGTGTCCAGGTGGAAGGTGATGTGCACGGCGTAGGGGTCGTGGCTCCCGTAGGACAGCCGGGCCGGGACGGGGACGCTGTGCTCGGGGGAGAGCACCAGGTTGAGCTCCAGCTCGTGCTCGACCACGCTCGTCGGGCGCTCCATGATCGGGTTCCTCTCTGCCTGCGGTTGGTGCCCGTTTCCGGGCCCTGTGACCTTGGAGAGCGCGGCCCGGGAGCGCTCTTACACGGGTTTCCGGGTTTTCTCGGGATTCTTTCGCGGAGATCCGTCGGCGGTGGTGTGGGGAGTGGTGAACGCTGGGCGGTGGGCGCGCGGTCGGGCGTGCGCGCCGTCTTCCTTACCGTGGGCGGCCCCGGCCTGTCCGGTGAATGGCCAACTTCGCTCCGCCCGCCCGCCGAGGCACTACCCTTTGTGACTGCCCGGCGACTGTCCGCCTCCTCGGCGGCACCCCTCGCGCCGACGGCGGAGCCACCCGGGTCGCCCGTGCCACCGTCGCGCACCCCCTCGCCGGGCGAGCCGCATCGGCCTGCCAGGAAAGCGAGCCCCCATGACGGACCGGCCCCTCGCCGGCGGCAGCACGGACACGGCCGCCGGCCCCGCGCCGGGCTACTACCCCGACCCCTCCATCCCCGGCTTCGTCCGCTACTGGGGCGGCTCCGCCTGGGTGCCCGGCACCAGCCGGCCCGCCCCGGCCGAGGGCGAGGTGCTCGAACCGCCCCGGTACGCGACCCGTCCGCCGGGGCCGGCGGTGGCCGGCCGGGCCGGGACGGGGCGGTACGTGCCGCCACCGGTGGCCGCCGAACCGGCGGGGGAGCCCGAGGGGGGTGCCGCGGGGGAGGCTCGGCGGCCGTCGTCCGGCGGGGACAGCGGGCCGGTGTACCTGGACCAGACGGGGGGCGGGGCGTCGTTCACCTTCGTGGTGCCGGAGAACGGGCCGGTGTTCCGCCGCGGTGGGGAGCGGGCGCCCGTCGCGGGGCCGGGGCCGGGGCCCTCGTCGGGGCCGGAGGCCGGGGTGGGGGCGGAGTCGGCCGGGTGGCAGGTGGATCACCGGGCGCAGCACGGGCCGATGGAGGCGGGCGGCGCGTCGCGCTGGGTGTCCTGGGGGGTGTTGCCGGAGGAGGTGGAGCAGCCGCCCGTCGAAGCGCCGCCCGTGGAGGCGCCGCCTGTTGAGGTGCTGCCCGTTGAGGTGCTGCCCGTCCCGGAGCGGGCGGGCGTTCCCGAGCAGGCCGATCCGTTGCCCGTCCCCGCCCCGGCGCCGGTGCCGGTGCCGGGGCCGACCCCGGTGGTGGCCCCGGCACCCGTCCCGGCACCCGCGCCGGATCCGCCGCTCGTGGTGGTGGAGGCCGCGCAGGAGGTCGTGGAGAAGGCCGAACCCGCCCCGTCCGCGCCCCCGGCCGTCCGTCCCGCCGCCCCCGTCCGCCCGTCCCCGTCGCCGTCCCCGTCCCCCGCTCCGCGCCGCCGTGCCGGGGCGGCGGCGCCCCGCCCCGCCGGGCTCGGCCGCCGCCTGGTCGCCCGGCTGGTCGACACCGCCGTGCTGGCCGTGGTCGCCGTCGCCGCGGGCGTCCCGCTCGGCCGCTCGGTCGAGGCCCACCTCCAGCGCAAGCTGGACCGGGCGCGGATGGCCAGCCGCCTCGCCCACCGCCAGGTCGACGTCTGGCTGGTCGACGGCACGGTGCTCGGCAAGGCCGCCGTCCTGCTCGGCATCCTGCTGTTCGTCGGCCTGCTCTACGAAGTCCTGCCGACCGCGGGCACCGGCCAGACCTTCGGCAAGCGGCTCGCCCGGATCCGGGTGATCGCGGTGGCCCGCACGCCGGGGGCCGCCGCCCCGGCCCGCCCAGGGCTCGGCCGCTCCCTGGTCCGCTGGCTGGTCCGGCAGGTCTCGATGCTGCTGGTGGCCGGCCTGTTCTGGCCGCTGTTCGACCGGCCGGCCCGGCGCGGCTGGCACGACCGGGCGGCCCGCACCCGGGTCGTCCGGCGCTGAGGTTCCACCGGCCTCCCACCTGCGTGGTGTTGTCGGACAAAACGGTGTCAATATCCCAAATTCATACAATGCGTGATGTTCTACTCGGGGCATGAGCACCTACGACCCCTCAGGCCCCGAGCCGGAGGGGGGCGGCAAGCCCTCCTTCGGCAAGCAGCCCCCGCAGTCGGGCGGCGGCACGCCGGAAGGTACGCCGTCGGACCCGTACGGCACCCCGCCCCCGGACGGCCCGCCACCGAGCGGGGGCCCCGGCGCGTACGGCGGCACCTACGGGGGCGCTCCCGCAGGCCCGCCCTACGGACAGAACCCCTACGGGCAGTCGCCGTACGACCAGCCCCCGCCCGGTTACGGCCCCGCCGGGTACGGCGCGCCCGGTCCCGGTCACGGCCCCGGACCCGTCCCCGGAATGCCCCCGCTCGGCAGCTGGCCCAACCGGATCCTCGCCCGGCTGATCGACTACGTCCTGGTGCAGGCCGTCGCCCTCGTCCTGGTCCTGCCGTTCGCCGGCCACGCCGACCGCTCGGCCTCGGCCGGCGCCTTCTGGGTCGCCTGCGCGATCTACTTCGTCTACGAGGGCCTGATGCTCAGCCGGGACGGGCAGACCCTCGGCAAGAAGGCCATGAAGGTCCGGGTCGCCATGCTCGTCGACGGCAACTCCCCGACCCAGGCGGCCGCCTGGACCAGGGCGGCGGTCTTCATCCTGCCCGCCGTGCTCTGCTGCGCCGCGCTCTGGTGGCTCGTCGACGGCCTGTTCGGCGTCTTCGACAAGCCCTACCGGCAGTGCATCCACGACAAGGCCGCGAAGACCGTGGTGGTCTCCACCGCCTGAGCCGTCGGCCCGGCCCGGGGCCGCCCCTCGGTTCCGTCTCTCGCGTCCGCCGACCGGCGTGCGGTGCCTCCGCGCGCCGGTCGGCCGCGTACGGGGCGCGCGGAGGGCGTGCGGGCTCGCGGACTCGCCCCCGGGGCCGTCGGCCCCGCTCGATACGGTGGGCCCGACCGCGCCACCGCTCCGCGCACCGCACCGCACCAGGGGGAACCGCCGTGCCCATCCCTGCCGACTGGCCCACCACCGAGGCCGAGGCGCTCACCGAACAGGAACGCCTGCGCCCGCTCGTCCTTCCGGACGGCGTGGACGGCGCCGGTGACGACCGGTTGATCGCCGGTGTCGACGTCGCCTACGACGACGCCCACGACCTCGTCGTCGCGGCGGCCGTGGTCCTCGACCGCGCCACCCTCGCCGTCGTCGAGGAGACCACCGCCACCGGACGCATCGCCTTCCCCTACGTCCCCGGCCTGCTCGCCTTCCGCGAACTCCCCGCCGTCCTCGACGCCCTCGCCGCCCTCACCCACCGCCCCGGCACCGTCGTCTGCGACGGCTACGGCCTCGCCCACCCGCGCCGCCTCGGCCTCGCCAGCCACCTCGGCGTCCTCACCGGCCTGCGCACCCTCGGCGTCGCCAAGACCCCGTTCACCTTCGACCACCGCGACCCCGGCCCCGCCCGCGGCGACTCGACCCCGCTCACCGACCCGGCCACCGGCGAGGAGGTCGGCCGCGCCCTGCGCACCAGGCCCGGCGTCAAACCCGTGTTCGTCTCCGTCGGCCACCGCATCGGCCTTGCCGAGGCCGTCGAGACCACCCTCGCCCTCACCCCCCGCTACCGCCTCCCCGAGACCACCCGGCACGCCGACTCGCTCTGCCGCCGCGCCCTCGCCGCGGCGAGCCGGACACCGGACGTGAACTGACGACCCACCAGGGGCGGCCCGTGTGTTAGACATGACTCACTCACCAGAACCGTCAACGACACACCGGCCGGACGCACGGGGGAGGCGCCGCACGTGGCAACGGGGAACGGAACGGGATCGACCGGCGGGGCGGGACGCGGCTACCGCGTCGAGGTCGAGCAGCTGCGCGCCTTCGCGGCCCAAGTGCGGCTGCTGCTCCACGAGTTCCAGCGCCATGCCGACGGCACCGCGACGCACGGCCGCAGCGGCATCGGCTCCAGCGCGCTCGGCACCTTCGCGGAGGCCACCGAGCTGCACGGCCGCTACCAGACCATGCGTGACGGCCTGCGCGACGTCCTCAACCAGCTCCAGGAAGCCGTCGACGAGGCCCAGAAGAAGGCCGAACTGACCGCGACCAACTACGAGGAGCAGGAACACCGGACGAAGAAGAAGCTGAAACTCGGGGACGACGGCTGGTCGGTGGCCAACCCGTCCGCCACCAGCACCGCCGCCTACGCCTGGACCGTCGCCCCGGCCCAGCACGACGACGGGAAGGGCGTCCGGTGAGCTACACCGACTTCAGCAAGTACAGCCACGCGGAACTCCGCCGGATGGTCCAGGCCCTCAACCCCGGCGAGGTGATGTCCGCCGCCGACCCCTGGCGCCGCGCCGCCGACACCCTCAAGGCCATCCGCGCGACCCTCACCCGTGCCAGCACCGAGGCCGCCACCTCCTGGGAAGGCAGCACCAGCGACGCCTTCCACGCCCGCATGCTCCAGCTCGCCACCACCATCAACACCACCGCGTCCTACGCCAACGACGCGGCGATCACCCTCAAGGCGATCTCCGAGGCCATCGACAAGGCCAAGCGCGACATGCCCGAGGAGCCCAGCGGCTGGGAGCAGTTCAAGGACGGCGTCGGCGACACCGTCTCCTCCCTCTTCGGCGCCGACGACGAGGACTCCCGCACCGCCGTCGCAAGCCAGAAGAAGGCCGAGGCCGCCACCGTCCTGCAGACGCTCGCCATGCACTACCGGACGGCCACCCCGATGCTTAAGCCTCCGCCGCCTCCGCCTCCACCGGGTAAGGGGGGCGGAAAGATCGACTACTCGGATCTCCCGGAGGACGACGCGGGCGCGACCGGCTATGCCGCCGTCGGCGGCTTTCTCAGTGGTGCCAGCATCGGCAACGCCGGTGTGGGCGCGGCGACGCCCGTGGTCCGCTCGCGCGAGGGCGCGGTAGTGGATCCTCGGACCGGCGGTGCTGTGCGCTCGAACCCGCAGGGGACAAGCCTGTCGTTCTCGAAGGCGCCACCGGCTCCCTCCGACCCTGGCGTCAAGGGAGGGGTCGCTACGCCGTCGCCCAAAGCCACGCCGGCCAAGTTCGGCGCCGGGACCGTTGTGGACGGCACAGGCGCCCTGCCGGCGCCGGCGGCGTCCGGTGGGCAGTCGCCCTCCGGGGGAGGCGGCACGTCGATCCTCGGTTCGCCGGGGAACGGTGGAAGCCAGTCCCTGCCCCACAGCCCCGTTGCACAGCCCGTCGCGCCGCAGAGTGGCCATGGGGGAGGGGCACCCAACCCGGGCGGGATCCCGCAGCCCTTCGGTGCTGCCGTAAGGCAGGGGCAGGGGCCGGTCCCCGAGCAGAACCGGCAGGTCGGCCCCGAGGCCCTGCGCAGTGGCCGTGAAGGGGCGCCGGGTCGGACCGGGGCCGGACGCAGCGGTGCGATCTTCGGCGCCGAGGGCATGCCGGGCGTGAGTGGTGGCGGGAGCACCGGCGGCGCGGGTTCGACCCGGGGCAGGGGCGCCGTCGATGGCACGGCCGGTCGAGCCGGCGGCACGGTGGTCGGCGTGGGGGACCACTCCGGCAAGAGCGGTAGCGGCAAGCAGGCCTTCACTGAGGGCGGCTCAGGCGTGGGAGCGCGCGGGAGGATCCGGGCGGAGGCCGGTGCGGGTGCGGGCAGCTCGCTGACACAGGCGCCCATGGTGCCGCTCGGCGGCGCCGAGCGCGGTAGGAAGGACGACGAGAAGAGGAAGCGTCGTCCTGACTACCTCGTCGAGGACGAGGAGACCTGGATGTCGGACGACCCGGTCAATCCGAACGTGGTGGAATGACGCCCGGCCCTCGGGCCCGGGCCGATCGATCGGTTGCCCTGTGGCCAGCGGCCACAGGGCAACCTCTGCGCTGAGTGGGGTGGCGGGACTTGAGGAGCTGGCGTCTGAGTCGCGGCGCGGCCATGCTGCTGGCGGGCGGACTGTTGGCGACTGTGGTCGCGGGGCCCGCCCACGCCGACAGCGTGCGCGATGCGCAGTGGCCGCTCGCGACGTACCAGGCGGAGTCGGCGGTTTGGCCGGTCTCCCAGGGGGAGGGCGTCACAGTCGCCGTCATTGACAGCGGCGTGCTGAAGGACCATCAGGACCTGACTGGGCAGGTGCTGACCGGGGCGGATTTCACCGGACAGAATACCGACGGTACGGAGGACGCAGGCGGCCATGGCACTGGCATGGCAAGCCTCATCGCCGGTCACGGCCATGGAGCCGGAGCCGGCATCATGGGCCTGGCCCCGAAGGTCAAGATCCTTCCGATCCGGGTCATGCTGGAGCAATCACTACTGCCGCAGTCGGACGTCGCCAGAGCGATCCGCTACGCCGTCGATCACGGTGCGAAGGTCGTCAACATGTCGATCGGTGGACCCTCCGGAGCTGACCCCGAGGAGCGCGCGGCGGTCAAGTATGCGCTCGACAAGGACGTGGTTCTCGTAGCGAGCACGGGAAACGACGGTGACAAGCAGGGGGCCGTGGACTATCCGGCGGCCTTTCCCGGGGTCGTGGCGGTCGGCGCGGTGGACCGGAACGGGCTGATCTGGAGCAAGTCGAGCTTCGGCCCCGAGACCACTCTGGTGGCGCCGGGTGCGGAGGTTCCGCATGCGATCGCCAAATCGACGAGCGCGCATGGCATGGGCAATGGCACCTCGGCCGCCACCGCCTACGTCTCCGCCACCGCCGCGCTGATCCGGGCGAAGTACCCGGAGCTCTCCGCCGGGCAGGTCATCAACCGGATGATCAAGAGCGCCGCACCGCCCGCCGACGGCTCGGCGGTGCCGAATGCGCGGTACGGGTACGGGGTGCTGTCGCCGGCGAAGGCGTTGGAGGCGAACCCGGCGGTGGACGGGGGGCCGCGGGACAACCCGCTGGCCGGACGGGCGGAAGCTCAGGCTGCTCCGACCGTGCCGCCGGCCGAGGAGGAGTGGCAGTCCCCGCCGCCGGTGACGGTGCCGGCGAACCAGGAGAACAGCGGCGTGAAGTGGGTGCTGATCGGCACGGCCGGGCTCGCGGGAGTGGTGCTGCTGGGGGTCGTGGTGACGGTGCTGCTGGTGGTGCGGGGGCGTCGTCGGCGGGAGCGGGAGGCTGCCGCCGCCGCTGCGGCGGCGTACCAGGGGTATCCGCCGCAGCAGCAGTGGCCGCCGTATCAGGGGTGAGCGGCGAGCCACTCGGGGCGTAGCGCGGCCATCCGCAGGACGTCGTGGTACTCGCCGGCCCAGTGGTGCGCCTGGCGGGCGCGGCCCTCGTGCTGGAAACCGGCCTTCTCGTAGGCGCGGGCGGCGCGCGGGTTGTAGGCGAAGACCTCCAGGTGGACGCGGTGGAGGCGGACGGTCGCGAAGGCGTGGCGAAGGAGCAGCAGGGTGGCCTCGGTACCGGCGCCGCGGCCGGTGCTGTCGGGCGTGAGGGCGATCCGGTACCCGGCCGAGGCGCTGTCGGGGTCGAGGTCGTTGAGGGCGAGTTCGCCGAGGAAGCGGCCGGTGGCGCGGTCCTCGACGGCGAGGTCGAGTCGGTCGGGCCGGTCGGGGCGGGTGGTGCACCAGTCGCGGATCTCGTCGTGGGTGAAGGCCTGGCGGGTCCCGGTGAGGCGGTTGGTCTCCTCGTCGGAGGTGAACCGCCACATCGGGTCGGTGTGCCGGGCGCTCAGCGGGACGAGGGTGACGGTGGCTCCGGGCAGGGTCGGCTTGTGCGCGAGTGCGCCGGGGTCGAAGGTCGGCATGGTGGCCAGGGTGGACCGGAACGATCTGCTCCGCCAGTGAATTCGCCGGCCCGGAGGGTCACCGCCGAGGTGTCACTCGGCGACGGCGATCTGCTCGCGGTGGCGCGGGTCCGGGCCGGTGAGCTGGTCGGTGACGGCGGCGGCGAGGTCGGCCTGGGCGATTCGCTCGCCGAGGACCTGCGGCCCGCCGGTCCGGTAGCGGCCGGTGCCGGGGGCGGTGCGGTCGAGGTCGAGGGGCGGGGTGACGACGACCCAGTCGAAGGTGGTGGGGGAGTCCCGGAGCAGGTCGAGGGCGGCGGCGTGGCCGAGGGAGAAGGCGCGGTGGGCCGCGGGGAAGCCGGGGTCGTCGTGCAGGGCGACGCCGGGGGCGGTCTCCAGGGTGGTGGCGATGCCGACGTGGACGAGCCGGCGGACGCCCGCGGTGCCGAGGCCGGCGACCAGGGCGCGGATGGCGGCGGGGTAGAAGTCGACGGAGGGGACGTCGGGGGTGTGGACGGTGCTGACGGCGCCAGCGTGGCCACGGGCGGCGTCGGCGACGGCGTCGGGGTCGGTGACGTCGCAGGCGGCGAGGGTGACCCCCGGGCCGGCCAGATCGGCGTGCCGTTCGGGGGTGCGGACGGCGGCGGTGACGGTCAGTCCGCGCCGGCGGGCCTCGGCGACCACGGCGCGGCCGACCTGGCCGCCTGCGCCGAACACGATGACATCGGTGGTGGGGTTCACGGCGGTCTCCGTCCGTCCGGGCGGGGGCGCTGATCGCCGCCCGCCGACGCCGTGACGGTAGAACGGGGGGTGCCGGTTACTTCAACGGTACCGGCGGGCACACCCGTTCGGTTACCTTCGGGGCATGACTCGGACCGTGCCCGCACCGCTGCCGCCGGACTTCTTCGACCCGAACTGCCCGGTGCGGCGGGTTCCCGTGCTGGGGAGCCGGAAGTGGGCGTGGAAGATCGTGCGCTGCCTGGAGGGCGGCCCGCGCCGGTTCTCGGAGCTGCGGGTGCCGCTGGTGGGGATCACGGCGAAGGTGCTGGCCGAGTCGCTGCGGTCAATGGAGTACGACGGCGTTGTCAGCCGGACGGAGTACGCGGAGAACCCGCCTCGGGTCGAGTACGCGTTGACGCCGCTCGGCCGGACGCTGCTGGGGCCGATGGACGCGGTGTGCGACTGGAGCCGCGCCAACCTGTCCGAACTGCTCGCCGCGCGCGAGGCCGCCGAAGCCGTTGAGGTCGCGGAGGGCGGCGGGGCTGGCAGGATTTCGGCGACCGCTGGCGCTGACGCCGCTGGTGGGGGCGGTCAGGGCGCGGCCATCCTGGAGCCATGACCACTTCCGAGGACAGCGGCGGCCTGACCGGCGACGACGCGATCGTGCCCGACACCAAGGACTGGACGTGGGTGCTGGAGCGCCCCTGCCCGGACTGCGGGCTGGACGCCGGCGCGGTCGGCCGGGAGCGGGTGGCCGGGATGATCCGGGCCAACGCGGCGGGCTGGGCGGGGGTGCTGGCCGGTGAGCCGGAGGCGCTGCGCCGCCGTCCGCGTCCGGAGACCTGGTCGAACCTCGAATACGCGTGCCACGTCCGGGACGTCTTCCGGCTGTTCCACGTCCGGCTGAACCTGATGCTGGACCAGGACGACCCGCTGTTCGCCAACTGGGACCAGGACGGGACGGCCGTCGCCGAGCGGTACGGCGAGCAGCGGCCGGACGCGGTGGCGGAGGAGCTGGTGCGGGCCGCGGAGGTGCTGGCGGGGGCGTTCGAGGGGGTGACGGGCGCGCAGTGGGGGCGCACCGGCAACCGCAGCGACGGGGCGCGCTTCACGGTGGAGTCGTTCTCCCGCTACCTGATCCACGATCCGGTCCACCACCTGTACGACGTCACGGGCGAGCGGGTCTGAGCGGGCCTGACCGCACGCGGCCCCGGGCGGCCCCAGGCGGGCCCGAGCGGCGGCGACGGAGCCGGTGAGGGTGGTTCCGGCTCACGGTCGTCCCGCTCCGGGGCTCACCAGCCGGAGGCCTCGCGGAGCATGGTGCGGCGGAGCCGGCCGGCCACGCTGGCGGTGTCGGTGCCGATGACGTCCGCGATCTCCGGCGCGGCGAGGCCGACGACGTAGTGCAGGATGGCGAGGTCGTCGTCGGCGGGCCGGCCGGGGCGGTCCGCCGGACGGTCCGCGGCGCGCTCCTGGACGCGCTCCTCGGCGTCGGGGCGGTCGGAGGGCCGGCCGCTCCGCCGGGTGTGGTCGCCGACGGTGTCGCGCAGGATCTGCCAGGCGTGCGCGGTGGGGTTGGAACTCCCCAGCAACTCGCGCCACTGGACCGCGATTTCGGCGAAGGCCTGCTGGACGGCGCCGGCCGCGCGGTCCGGGTCGGGCAGCCAGACCCGGGCATAGCTGAGGTACCGCGGTCGGTGCAGCTCGCAGAACGCCGCGAACTCCAGCGGTACGGCGGGTTCGCCGGGCCCCTGGGGCGGCTCGGCGGTGCTGTCATGACGTTGGGTCATCTCGGCTTCTCGGCAAGTGAGATGGGCTTCTGACGGTCGATCATCTGTGCTCACTCTACGGTAGGCGCTCGGTGCGCTCGGTTACCAATCGGCTGGATTGCCCGGAAGGCGCCGCCGCGCGGCCGGTTCCGGCGGTGGCCGGGTGGAGGCCGGCGGGCGGTGCGGCGGTGGCGGACGGGCGGGGAGTGGTGCGCAGTGGTGTCAGAGGCGTGGGTGCGGAGCCGTCGTGGCCGGTCAGCGGGGTGGAGCGGCCGGTGGCGGCGGCCGGTCGGTGCGACATCGCAGAGGGTGTGATGTGCCACCGTAGGCGGTCCGGAGGCTCTCGTCCACGTCTGCGGCGCGAAGCCGCGCCCGCACCACCGGGCGCACCACCGTTCACGCGTCGGCCGGGCCGTGCCGGACCGCTCCGGGCTGCGGCGATGCCGCGCGCGGGCCTGGCTCCGGTGGCCCCGGGAGGGGGGTGGGGTGATGGGCCGGCCCCGTCGCACGCATCCCGCGTGCCCGGCCCTTCGACGGTGGATCGCCGTGTACGAGTTAGAAGTTGACGAACGGTCAGGTGGTGCTGCGGCGGCCCTCGGCCGAGCCGACGCGGTCGTCCGGTGCGGCGCCCCGGGCGAGCTGGGCGGGGAACGCCTCGACCGCCCGGCGGCGGGCGAGCCGCGCGGCCGCCGCAGCCGCGGCCCCTGCGGTCCCGGCCGCTTCCGTGGCGGCGGTCAGTCGCTCCCGCTCGTGCTCCCGGCCCCGGGCGTCCGCGGCCCCGTGCTCGGCGGTCGCGTGCTCCACGTCCGCGCGCCCGGCGTCCGGCCGGACCTGCTGGGTCTGCTGGGTCTGCTGGATCTCGTGGGTCTGCTGGGCCTGTTGGGCCTCCTGTTCCTCGTGGGCCGCGTCGTGCGCCACCTCGTGGACGGCTTCCTGGGCGGCTTCGTGGACGGCCTCGCGCGCGGCCTTGGCGGCGGCCCGCAGCCGGGCGGCTCCGGCGCCCCGCCGGGCCCGCCCGTCGGCGGTGCGCGCCGCGTGTTCCTCGGCCGCCTGTCTAGCCGCCAGGTAGGCCTGGACGGCTGCCATCCCGTAGACGGGCTGGATCAGCTGGTGGCCCTTGAAGAAGGGGCGGGCGGGGGCGAATCCGGCGGCGACCACGAGGTCGCGGATCTCCGCTATCTCCGCTTCGCTGCGCGCGGTGAAGCGGACCTCCCAGCCCTTCTTGTAGGTATGGCCCTGTGCGCCGCTACGGCGGGCCGGGTCCGGCCGGCGGACGTATCCGGGCAGGCGTCCGAGCCGGAGCTGGGCCGCGCGGAGGCCGGCGGTCTCGTCACGTGACATGTACTAAGGGTAGGCAATCCGGCGGGCTGGAGTGACGCCCGGAGGTGACTTCGCCGTATGTGCTTGATCACGCAGGGTCAGACGGCCTGGTGGCTGATCGATGATGATCGAGTATGACAACCAGATGATCACCCATTCCTCCGAATGGGTGAGGGTATGAGGACTTTAGTGCAGCCTGATCCCGGTTTCGCGACGGTTGAGTAACAGTGCGTCAGGCGGCCGGGACTCGCTCCCGGGCGTTGGGGATGGTGTCGGCATGAACTACCGGATTCCCATGCCGCCGCCGTCCCTGGAGGAACTGGCGCGCCGTCAGCAGAACGTCCTCACCGCCGGCCAGCTGCGCGCCCGGGGTGTGCCGGCCCGGATCATCAGCGAGCACTGCCGCCGCGGCGGCCCCTGGCGGCGGCTGCTGCCCCGGGTCTACCTGCTGCAGTCCGGCGACCCCTCGCCGGAGCAGCGGATGTGGGCGGCGCTGCTGTACGCGGCGCAGAACGGCCGGGAGGAGGGGCGCCGCGAGGGGGCGGCGATCACCGGTGCGGCCGCGCTCGCGCTGTACGGCTTCGCCGCGGTGCCCCGGCTGCCCGCCCTGACCGGGGTGGACGTGCTGGTGCCCCGCCAGCGGCGGCTGAAGGACGCCGGTGAGGTGCGGATCCGGCGCACCGGGCGGGAGTTGGTGGCGCGCTCGGTGCACGGGCTGGCCTGCGCCCCGGTGGCCCGGGCGGTCGCCGACGCGCTGGGCGAGTGGATGTCCGGCGAGCGACCCGGCGGGGGAGCGGGCCGGCCGGTGCCGGTCCGGGAGGTGCTCCACGAGGCCGTGCGCCGGCCCGAGCTGCGCTGCCCGGTGCAGGAGCTGGCCGCCGAGCTGGCGGAGTGCGGGCTGGTCGCCGACCCGCTGGTGCGGGCGGTGCTGGACGGTCTGCTGGCCGCCGAGCGGGACCGGGTGCTGGTGCTCGTCGGCGAGCTGGCCGACGAGTGGCTGCTGCCCGCCCCGCTGACCGGCCCGGAGCTGCGGATGCGCGGCGGCACGTACGTCGCCGTTCCGGACCTCTACTGGCCGGAGGCGGGCGTCGCGGTCGAGGTCGACTCGGAGGCGCGCCGCCTCGGCGAGGGCGAGGCGGCCTGGGTGCGCGGCGGCCGGGACCGGATGGAGTACCTGGGGGTGCGGGTGGTGTACGTCTGCGCCGCGCGGCTGGCCGAGGACCCGGACGCGGTCGGCGCCGAGCTGCGCGAGGCGTTCCGCCAGGGCGGCACCGACGTGGTGGAGCTGACGGTCACCGAGCACTGACCGCCCGCCCGGCCGTCGCCGGAGCGGGGCTCAGCCCCCGACGACCGGCGTGCCGACCAGCTCCACCCCGGCCGCCCGCAGCTCGTCCAGCGCGGCGGCGGTGGTGGGCGCGGCCACGCCGGCGGTCAGGTCGAGCAGCACCCGGGTGGTGAACCCGGCCCGCACCGCGTCCAGCGCGGTGGCCCTGACGCAGTGGTCGGTGGCCAGGCCGACCACGTCCACCTCGGTGACCTGCCGCTCGCGCAGCCACTCGGCCGGTCCGCGGCTGTTCTCGTCCACGCCCTCGAAGCCGCTGTACGCCGCCGCGTAGGCGCCCTTGTCGAAGACCGCCTCGATCGCGCCGGAGGTGACGGACGGGGCGAAGTTGGGGTGGAAGCCGACCCCCTCGGTGCCCGCCACGCAGTGCGCCGGCCAGCTGTGCACGTAGTCGGGCTCGTCGGAGAAGTGGTCGCCCGGGTCGATGTGGTTGTCGCGGGTGGCGAGGATGTGCCGGTAGCCGGGCGAGGACTCGGCGATGAGGTCGGTGATCGCGGCGGCCACCTCGGCCCCGCCGGCGACGGCCAGGCTGCCGCCCTCGCAGAAGTCGTTCTGCACGTCGACGACGATCAGTGCCCGGTGCATGGCTGGCATTCCTCGGTCCGGTGGGGTCCTGCGGAGGACTGGTGGCGGGGACGTGAGGGGGCCTCACGGTCCGTACGGGGGAACTCTACGTTCGACTGTAGGCAGTGGCATCCGGGGGCGGAAGGCCCGGGCCCGGTCCGGACCTTCCGCCGTCCACGGAGCGTCCACGAAGCGTCCCCGGGCCGCCGGGCGGCGCCCGTAGGAGCTCCCGGGCCGCTGCCCGGCCGCCCGGCAAGCGCCCGCGGGGCGGGCGTCACACGTGCAGTTCGGTCGCCAGCACCGGGTCGCCCTTGGAGAGCTGGGTGGCCGACAGCGGCAGGGCCGCGCGGGCCCGGACGTGCCGCTCGCGCGCGGCCTCCAGGGTCTCCCGGCCGACCACCTCGCCGGCCTTGATCAGCGGCACCTGCACCAGGTGCGGCGCCAGGGCGTCCGGGACGGGGCCGGTGCCGACCACCTCGGCCTCCGCGATGCCGTCCGCGTCCGGCCGGCGGGCCGCCCACTTGCGCCCGCCGATGCTGGTCTTGCCGCCGGCCGCGCGCTTGGCGACCGGGACCAGCGGGCCGTCCGGCCCGGCGGCGCGGGCGACCAGCTTGTAGACCATCGCGCAGGTCGGCTGCCCGCTGCCGGTGACCAGGCTGGTGCCCACGCCGTAGCCGTCCACCGGGGCGGCGGCCAGCGCGGCGATCGCGTACTCGTCGAGGTCGGAGGTGACGATGATCCGGGTGCCGGTGGCGCCGAGCTCGTCGAGCTGGCGGCGGACCCGGTGGGCGAGCAGCGTGAGGTCGCCGGAGTCGATCCGGACGGCGCCCAGCTCGGCGCCGGCCACCTCGACCGCGGTGTGCACGGCCTCGCGCAGGTCGAAGGTGTCGACCAGCAGGGTGGTGCCCCGGCCCATCGAGTCGATCTGCGCCCGGAAGGCGTCCCGCTCGCTGTCGTGGACGAGGGTGAAGGCGTGCGCGGCGGTCCCGGTGGTCGGGATGCCGTAGGTGAAGCCGGCCTCCAGGTCGGAGGTGGCGGCGAAGCCGGCCACGTACGCGGCGCGGGCGGCGGCGACGGCGGCCCGCTCGTGCGCGCGCCGGGCGCCCATCTCGATCACCGGGCGCCCGCCGGCCGCGGAGGTCATCCGGGAGGCCGCGGCGGCGATCGCCGAGTCGTAGTTGAGGATCGAGAGGATCACCGTCTCCAGGATCACCGCCTCGGCGAAGCTGCCCTCGACGGTCAGCAGCGGCGAGCCGGGGAAGTAGACCTCGCCCTCGGGGTAGCCGTGGATGTCACCGGTGAACCGGTAGTCGGCGAGGAAGCGCAGGGTGTCCTCGTCGACCACCCGCTGGTCGGCGAGCCAGTCCAGCTGGGCGGAGGTGAAGCGGAAGTTCTCCACCGCGTCCAGGACCCGGCCGGTGCCGGCCAGCACGCCGTAGCGCCGGCCGGCGGGCAGGCGGCGGGTGAACACCTCGAAGACGGAGCGGCGGTGCGCGGCCCCGCTGCGCAGGGCGGCCTGCAGCATGGTGAGCTCGTAGCGATCGGTGAGCAGCGCGGTCGAGCCGGCCGCGGGCACGGGAGTGGCGTCCATGCGGATGATGCTACTACCCCTTAGCGTCAATGTGACGATTTCTCGGCGCGGAGATCCTTCCAGCGCGTCGCGCCCCCGGGGCGGAATCGCCCGCCGGTCCCCCGGATGGCAGCATGGGGCAGGAGGGGCACGTGGAAGCCACGTGACGGCCGGGTGGGAGCCACCCGGGAACCGAACTGAGCGGCAGGAGGGATCCGGCGGTGAGTGTCGCGCCCGTGGAGATCGAGCGCCCGGAGGTCGAGGGCGTACCGGTGACGGAGCCGGACACCCCGTGGGTCACCATCGTCCACAACGATCCGGTCAACCTGATGAGCTACGTCCAGTACGTCTTCCAGGCCTACTTCGGCTATCCGAAGGACAAGGCCCGGAAGCTGATGATGGAGGTGCACACCAAGGGCCGGGCGGTGGTCTCCAGCGGCTCGCGCGAGGAGATGGAGCGCGACGTGCAGGCGATGCACGGCTACGGCCTCTGGGCGACCCTGCAGCACGACTGACCGCACGATCCGACCGCACGACCGGCCGTACCGGTGGCCGTGCGGCCGTGGACCACTGGAACCGACGAGGACGGGCTGACCGATACCGATGGCTGGGTTGTTCGAGAGTGCCGGCGCCGGGGGCGCGGTGCTCGCGCTGGACGAGCTGGAGGCCTCCATCCTGCGCTCGCTGGAAGTGCAGATGCTGGAGCTGATCGGCCCCGGCCCGGGCGGCGACGGGGACGGGGCCGGCGACCCCCTGGCGGCGCTGTTCGCCGAGGGGCCGACCGAGGCGCCCGACGATCCGGCGCTGGCCCGGCTCTTCCCGGACGCCTACGGGGATCCGGACGGGCCGGCCGACCCGCGGTCCGCCGAGGCCTCCGGGGAGTTCCGCCGCTACACCGAGCTGGACCTGCGGGCCCGCAAGCGGGACGACGCGCTGCACGTCGTCCGGGCGCTGGACGGCCTGGGCGGCGAGGGGGGCCTGGTCAGCCTGGACGCCCCCGCGTGCCTGCGCTGGCTGGGCGCGCTCAACGACCTGCGGCTGGCCCTGGGTGTGCGGCTGGAGGTCACCGAGGACGACGAGCAGGGCCTGTACGACCTGCCGGACGCCGACGACCGCAAGCCGCTGGTGATGGCCTACCTGTGGCTCGGTGCGCTGCAGGAGTCGCTGCTGGAGGCGGTCGCCGACTGACGCCCGGGAGGCGCCCCCGAGGGCGCGTCCCACCCGTTCGGGCAAGCCCCGGCCACTCGTCCGCATGCTGGACGGGTGGCCGGGGCTTTTCCGTACAAAACGGGCGAAAACCTATCGAGTCATGCTCAAATATCGCTCAGATGGACACCGGTATCCGGATCGTGCGTGGTACGACTGCTGCCCCACCCCCGCGAGTGCCACCCGCGACATCCCATCCAGGACGGTGCAGCATGGCCGAACAGCTCTACGACGAGGTCGTCGACGCCCGACCGGACGAAGAGGGCTACCACCGGGGTCTGGGCAGCCGCCAGATCCAGATGATCGCGATCGGCGGCGCCATCGGCACCGGCCTGTTCCTCGGCGCGGGCACCGCGATCTCGAAGTCCGGCCCCAGCCTGATCCTGTCCTACGCGATCGCCGGCGTGGTGATCTTCGCGATCATGCGGGCGCTCGGCGAACTGCTCACCTACCGCCCGGTGGCCGGCAGCTTCGCCGAGTACGCGCGGGAGTTCCTCGGCCCCTTCGCCGGCTACGTGACGGGCTGGACGTACTGGCTCTTCTGGGTTGTCACGGGCATGGCGGAAACCACCGCCGCGGCCGTCTACGTGAAGTTCTGGGCACCCGGGATCCCGCAGTGGCTCTGCGCGCTCTGCTTCCTGGTGCTGCTCTACGGGGCCAACCTGATCTCGGTGAAGATCTTCGGCGAGATCGAGTTCTGGTTCTCCATGGTCAAGGTCACCGCGATCATCGGCATGATCCTGATCGGCATCGGGGTGCTCACCCTCGGGTTCAGCGACGCCGGCGACACCGCGTCGATCACCCACCTCTGGCAGGACGGCGGCTTCTTCCCCAAGGGCATCGGCGCCACCGTGATGACCCTGCAGATCGTCATGTTCGCCTACCTGGGCGTCGAACTCGTCGGCGTCACCGCGGGGGAGAGCGAGAACCCGAAGAAGACCCTGCCACGCGCCATCAACACCCTGCCCTGGCGGATCGCGCTGTTCTACATCGGCGCCCTGGTCATCATCCTGTCGCTGGTGCCGTGGACCGAGTTCCAGCCCGGCGTCAGCCCGTTCGTCGCCACCTTCGGCAAGATCGGCATCCCCGCCGCGGCCGGCATCATCAACTTCGTGGTGCTCACCGCCGCGCTCTCCTCCTGCAACTCCGGCATGTACTCCACCGGCCGGATGCTGCGCGACCTCGCCCTGCGCGGCCAGGCCCCCGGGCAGCTCACCCGGCTCAACGGCCACCGCAGCCCGGCCGCCGCGATCACCGCCTCCGCGCTGCTGATGGGCCTCGGCGTGGTGCTCAACTACCTCGTCCCGGCCAAGGCGTTCGAGTACATCACCTCGGTCGCCACCGTCTGCGGCCTGTGGACCTGGGCGATGATCCTGATCTGCCAGATCCGCTACCGCCGGGCCTGGAAGGGCGGCCACCTGCCGCCGCCCAGCTTCAAGGCCCCCGGCGGCGTCTGGAGCAGCTGGGCCGCGCTCGCCTTCCTGGTGATGGTGGTCGTGCTGATCGCCCTGGACGCCTCCAACCGGATCTCGCTGTACGTCTTCCCGGTCTGGGCCGTGCTGCTGGTCGCCGGCTACCGCGGGCTGCGGCGCCGCACCCCCGCCGCGGTGCACGCGGTCGCCCACGACCACCTGCACGTGCCGGGCGACGGCGGCACCGGGGCCCGCTGACCGAGCCTCGGACGCCCCGGCGGTCCGCCGCCGGGGCGTGGCTATCCTGGCGCCATGCTGACCATCACCCGAGAACTGCGCGACGCGATCGTCGCCCACGCCCGCGCCGACCATCCGGACGAGGCCTGCGGCGTGGTCGCCGGGCCGGAGGGCAGCGGCCGCCCCGAGCGGTTCATCCCGATGCTCAACGCCGCCCGCTCGCCCACCTTCTACGAGTTCGACTCGGGTGACCTGCTCAAGCTCTACCGGGAGATGGACGACCGGGACGAGGAGCCGGTGATCGTCTACCACTCGCACACCGCCACCGAGGCGTACCCCTCCCGCACCGACGTGAGCTACGCCTCCGAGCCGAACGCCCACTACGTCCTGGTCTCGACCGCCGAGGGAAACGGTGCCGAGGACCCGTACCAGTTCCGCTCGTTCCGCATCGTGGACGGCGTGATCACGGAGGAAGACGTCCAGGTCGTCGAGGCCTATCCGGCCTGACCCGCACCCACCTGGGCGAGGCCCGCCGACCGCCCGCGAGCGGTCGGCGGGCCGTTGCCGTTTTCGGGCCCGTCCCGGCATGAGGGACGAACTCATCCGCATCCCGAGACGGGCATGGAGGAGCGGGCCCGGGAATCTATACGATGAGCCCATGCGTTCCGTCGATGTGAGCACTCAGGCCCCGGGCACCCGCCTCGTGGCGCGCCTGCACATCGACCTGTGCCGGCACGCCGGCGCGATCTGTCCCGGTACGCCGGCGCGCTCGCGCTGAGCCGCCCGTCCGGCCCGCCCGCGGAGACCACCGCCCCGGGCCGCAACGCCCTGCCGCGCCCGCTGCGGCCCACCCACCTCACGACTCGCACAGGAGCGCACCCATGGCCATCGAGGTCCGCATCCCGACCATCCTCCGCACCTACACCGACGGCGCCAAGGCCGTCGAGGGCACCGGCAGCAACCTCGGGGAACTCTTCACCGACCTCGACGCCCGCCACCCGGGCATCGCCGCCCGCCTGCTGGACGGCGGCGAGCTGCGCCGCTTCGTCAACGTCTACCTGAACGACGAGGACGTCCGCTTCCTGGAGGGCATCTCCACCGCCGTCGCCGACGGCGACAGCGTCACCATCCTGCCCGCCGTGGCCGGCGGGGCCCGCTGACCACCAGCCCGCCCCGTCCCGCGCACCGCCCGGGACGGGGCGGGCCGTCCGTACCGAACCCCACCGCCGCCCGCCGGAGGACCCCTTGCGTTACGACAGCCCGCTCGAAGCCGTCGGCAACACCCCGCTGGTCCGCCTGCCCCGGCTGTCCGCCGCGGTGCCCGGCAACAGCGAGGGCCTGGTCACCCTCTGGGCCAAGCTGGAGGACCGCAACCCCACCGGCTCCATCAAGGACCGCCCGGCGCTGCACATGATCGAGCGCGCCGAGGCCGACGGCCGGCTCACCCCCGGCTGCACCATCCTCGAACCCACCAGCGGCAACACCGGCATCTCGCTGGCCATGGCGGCCAAGCTCAAGGGCTACCGGATGGTCTGCGTGATGCCGGAGAACACCAGCGAGGAGCGGCGCGAGCTGCTGCGCATGTGGGGCGCCGAGATCATCTCCTCGCCCGCCGCCGGCGGCTCCAACACCGCCGTGCGGATCGCCAAGGAGACCGCCGCCGAGCACCCCGACTGGGTCATGCTCTACCAGTACGGCAACCCCGACAACGCCGGCGCCCACTACACCGGCACCGGCCCCGAGATCCTCGCCGACCTGCCCACCGTCACCCACTTCGTGGCCGGCCTGGGCACCACCGGCACCCTCATGGGCGTCGGCCGCTACCTGCGCGAGAAGGTCCCCGGGGTGCGGATCGTCGCCGCCGAGCCGCGCTACGACGACCTCGTCTACGGCCTGCGCAACCTCGACGAGGGCTTCGTCCCCGAGCTGTACGACGCCGAGGTGCTCACCACCCGCTTCTCGGTCGGCTCCGCCGACGCCGTCCGGCGCACCCGCGAACTCCTCCAGCAGGAGGGCATCTTCGCCGGCGTCTCCACCGGGGCGATCCTGCACGCGGCGATCGGGGTGGGCCGCAAGGCCGCCCAGGCCGGCGAGCGCGCCGACGTCGTCTTCGTGGTCGCCGACGGCGGCTGGAAGTACCTGTCCACCGGCATCTACACCGCCGAGTCCACCGAGGCCGCCGTCGAGGCGCTGCAGGGCCAGCTCTGGGCCTGACCGGTCCGCAGGGCCGGCGCCGGGCCTGACCGGTCCGCGGCCCCGGCCGCGACCACCGGGTTTTGTCCGCATCCTGCTTCCGGTTCGTCACGGTTCGACCACGGTCCCCGCTCCGGGACCGGGGTCGGCCCGGCGCCCGGAAAGGCTGTTCACGAACGTCCCGCCACGCACCAGCGGAGGTGACCCGTGAGCCGCAGCACCGACCTGTGGTCGTACACCGAGATCGCCCGCCACATCAACGTCCGGCCCGAGACCGTGCGCACCTACCGGCGGCACCGCCTGCTGCCCGAACCGGATCTGGTCGACGCCGGCGGGCACCCCCGGTGGTACCCCGACACCATCCGCGGCTGGGCCCGCCGGCGCCCCGGCCACCGCTGACGCGCCACCGCGGCGCCCCGCCCCCGGCTCCCCGGCGTTCTGGTGATTCCAGCCACAGCACGGCACGGAGACGGGGGCAAAGTGCCGCTCCGCCCTTACCCTCGACAACACGCGCAGGGCAGCGCCTCCGGCCGGCATTCCCGGCCCGCTGTCATGACCAGCGGCAGCCAGGACGTGTCGGGGCGGAGGGGCTCGGATGAAACTGACCGTGGTGGGGTGCTCGGGGAGCTTCCCGTCGGCCGACTCGCCGTGCTCCAGCTACCTGGTGGAGGCCGACGGCTACCGCGTCGTGCTCGACCTCGGCAACGGGGCGCTCGGCGCCCTGCAGAAGTACGTCTCGATCTACGACGTCGACGCCGTGCTGCTCAGCCACCTGCACGCCGACCACTGCATCGACCTGTGCGCCTACTGGGTCGCCCGCAACTACCGGGCCGAGGGCTGTCCGGATCCGATGCCCGTCTACGGCCCGGCCGGCACCGCCGCCCGGATGGCCCGCGCCTACGACATGCCGGAGAACCCCGGGATGAAGGAGGTGTTCGAGTTCCGCACCCTCACCCCCGGCCGCTTCGACCTCGGCCCGTTCCGGATCGGCGTCGCCCAGGTCAACCACCCCGTCGACGCCTTCGCCTTCCGGCTCGAACACGCCGGCCGCAGCCTCGTCTACTCCGGCGACACCGGCGAGAGCGCCGAACTCGTCGAGCTCGCCCGGGACACCGACCTCTTCCTGTGCGAGGCCGCCTACCTGGACGGCCGTGACACCTACCGGGCCGTCCACCTCAACGGCCGCGAGGCCGGCGAGCACGCCACCGCGGCCGACGCCCGCCGGCTCGTCCTCACCCACATCCCGCCGTGGACGGACGCCGAGCTGAACCGGCGGGACGCGGCGGCGGCCTTCTCCGGACCGGTCGACATCGCCCGGCCCGGCGCCGTCTACGAGCTCTGACCCACCGCACCGGCGTCGGGCTCACCCCACGTACGTCAGCCAGTGCCGGTAGCGCCCGTCCACGCCGGTCACCGCCGCCTCGTAGGCCGCCCGCAGCCGCGCGGTCAGCGCTCCCGGGACGGCCGGCAGCTCCCGGTCGTCCAGCGAACGCACCGCCACCACCCCGGCCGCCGTCCCGCACACGAACACCTCGTCCGCCGTGTACAGGTCCGAGCGCAGCAGCGGCTCCACCCGCACCGGCACGCCCAGGTCGCGGGCCAGTGTGAGCAGGGTGTCCCGGGTGATCCCCTCCAGGGCGCCCGCGCTGGTCGGGGGAGTGCGCAGCACCCCGTCGCGGACGGCGAACACGTTCTCGCCGGTGCACTCGCTCACCGCGCCGTCCGGGCCGAGCAGCAGCGCCTCGTCGTAGCCCGCGTCGGTCGCCTCCCGGCGGGCCAGCACCGAGTTCAGGTAGGGGCCGGTCGCCTTCGCGGCGGGCGGCACCGCGTTCGGGTCGGTCCGCCGCCAGCTGCTCGTCTTCAGCCTGATCCCGCCCTCGGCGTCCGGGAGTTGGGAGTGCCACGGCCAGCTCGCGATCGCCGTGCCGGTCGGCGCGGACCGCATGTCCAGGCCCATCGTGCCGTAGCCCAGGAAGGCGAAGTGCCGCAGGTAGCAGGAAGGGTGGCCGTTGGCCCGGACCAGGTCGAGGGTGGCCACGGCCAGTTCGTCCACGCCGTACGGCAGTTCCATCCGCAGCATGCGCGCGCTGCGCTCCAGCCGGCGCAGGTGCTCGGGCAGCCGGAACACCGCCGGGCCGTCCGCCGTGGCGAACACCCGGGTGCCCTCCAGCACCCCGGTGCCGTAGTGCAGGCCGTGGGAGAGGACGTGCGTGGTCGCCGCGTGCCAGGGCACCAGCGCGCCGTCCAGCCAGATCGTCGAAGCCTCGGGAAGAGCGGTCATGGGCGCCATCCTGACCACCGGACCGCCGCCGGTCAGCGCTCGGAGCGCTGCCGGAACCGGCCATGACCGGGAGCGGAAGCGGCCCGTCTCGCAGGGTGGAAACCCCGGGCGCACGGACCCGGGCCGTCACTAGGCTGCGCCGATGGAGAGCCCCGCCGACCGGGACGCCACCCGGCTCTACGCCCTTCTGCTCGCCGAACCCGGCCGCCCGCCCGCCGGATTGCTCCCCGACTGGGACGAACACCGGATCGCCGCCGCCACCGCCGAGCTCCTCGCCCTCGGCCTGCTCCAGCCCGCCGCGGCCGGCCGCGCCCCGGACCAGGCCCGCGACCACGCCCGCGACCACGCCGGCGGCGAGGCCGCAGTGTCCGTGGACACCGCCGTCCGGCAGCTGCTGCTCGACGCCGACCGGCAGGTCGCCGAGCTGGTCGGGGCCCTGCACCGGGCCCGCGACACGGTGGACCGGCTGCACACCGGCTACCTGCCCGTCCAGGAACGGCACCGCGCCGGCACCGCGCTGGAAGTCGTCCGCGGCGCCGAGCGGATCGCCGCCCTGCTGGAGGACGCCGCCCGCGGCGCCCGCGCCGAGGCGCTCTCGCTGCGCCCCGGCCAGGACCTCTCCGGTCCGGCGCTGGCGGGCAAGCTCGCCCGCGAACGCCTCGCCCTCGCGCACGGCGCCGCGCTGCGCACCATCCACCCGGTGGCCGCGCTGCGCCGTCCGGCCGTGCTCGGGCACGTCCGGGAGCTGACCGCCGCCGGGGCGCGGATCCGGGTGGCCCATTCGCTGCCGCTCTGGCTGATCGTGGTGGACGCCCGGCTGGCGATCCTGCCGGCGCCGGGAGCCGGCCCCGGCGGGGACGCCCCGGTCGCGGAGGCGGCCGTGGTGGTGCGTGAGCCGGCACTGGTGGCGCTGGTCGCCGAGCTGTTCGAGTACTTCTGGTCGGCGGCCTGGACGCCTGCCGAACTCCTGCCCGAGGGAGATGTGATGACGGAGCGTCAGAGTGAGGTGCTGCGGCTGCTGGCGGCCGGGCGGACCGACGCGGCGATCGCCCGCAAGCTGGAGCTGTCCGAGCGGACGGTGCGCCGGCTGGTCGCCGAACTGACCGCCGGCCTGGGCGCGGAGAGCCGCTTCCAGGCCGGCGTGCACGCCGCCCGGCTGGGCCGGGTCTGACGGTTCCCGCCGGGCGGGGTCAGCGCCGTCCGGGGACCGGCAGGCCGAGGTGGTCGCGCAGCGTCGTGCCGGTGTACTCGGTGCGGAACACCCCGCGCTCCTGGAGCAGCGGCACCACCTTGTCGACGAACTCGTCCAGCCCGCCCGGGGTGAGGTGCGGGACGAGGATGAAGCCGTCCGCGGCGTCACTCTGGACATGCCGGTCGAGCTGGTCGGCGACGCTCCGCGGGGTGCCGATGAAGCTCTGCCGGCCGGTCACCTCGATCACCAGCTCACGGCTGCTGAGCTTCTTCTCGGCGGCCACCGCGCGCCACTTGGCGGCGATCTCCAGCGGGTCGCCGAGCGAGGTGCGGCCCTGGACGAGGCCGGAGTCGCGGACCGGGTCGACGGCCGGCAGCGGGCCGTCCACGTCGTGGTCGGAGAGGTCGATGCCCCAGACCTGCTCCAGGTAGTTGATCGCGGTGGCCGGGCTCACCTGGGCGCGGCGGATGGCGGCGGCCCGTTCGACGGCCTCCTCCTCGGTGTCGCCCAGCACATAGGTGACCCCGGGCATGATCTTCAGCTCGTCCGGCTTGCGCCCGTACCCGGCGAGCCGCCGCTTGACGTCCGCGTGGAAGGCCTGGCCGGCGGCCAGGGTGGAGTGCCGGCTGAAGATCACGTCGGCGGTGGCGGCGGCGAACTCGCGGCCCTCGTCGGAGTCGCCGGCCTGGATCACCACGGGGTGGCCCTGCGGCGGCCGGGGTACCGAGAGGGTGCCCTCGACGTCGAACTGCGGCCCCTGGTGGCGGACCGGCCCCTCGCCCGCCGCGTCCCAGAACGCCCGGGCCAGCGCGACGGACTCGGCGGCCCGGGTGTAGCGGTCGGCGCGGTCGAGGTAACCGCCGCGGCGGAAGTTCTCGCCGGTGAAGGCGTCGGAGGAGGTGACCACGTTCCAGGCGGCGCGGCCACCGGACAGGTGGTCCAGGGAGGCGAACCGGCGGGCCAGCTCGTAGGGCTCGTTGAAGGTGGCGTTGACGGTCGCGGCCAGCCCGAGGTGGGTGGTGACGGCGGCGAGCGCGCCGAGCACGGTGATCGACTCGGGGCGGCCGACCACGTCCAGGTCGTGGATCCGGCCCTTGACCTCGCGCAGCCGCAGGCCCTCGGCGAGGAAGAAGAAGTCGAACCGGCCGCGTTCGGCGGTCGCGGCGAGGTGGCGGAAGGAGTCGAAGGCGATCTGGCTTCCGGAGGCCGGGTCGCTCCACACGGTGGTGTTGTTGACGCCGGGGAAGTGCGCGGCGAGGTGGATCTGCTTGAGCGGGCGGTCCGTCATCGGGTCACCTCGGCGGTCACGGGGGTTGCGGGGGAGGAGGGGGAGGCGGGCGTGGGGATGGTCGCGGCGAGCGCGTAGCGGCTGGCGGGGCGGGCCAGGCCGAGGTGCTCGCGCAGGCTGCGACCGGTGTAGCCGGTGCGGAACAGGCCGCGCTCGCGCAGCGCCGGTACGACGCGGTCGGCGATCGCGGCGAGGTCGCGGGCCGGGTCGGCGGGCACCAGGTGGAAGCCGTCGACCCCGCCGCCGCCCTCGGTGACCTCGGCGATCAGGGCGGCGGTCGCGGCGTCGTCGGGGAGCGCGGCCGGGATCCGGGCCAGGATCCGCAGCGCCTCGCCGCCGCGCAGCCGCAGTTCGGTGGCGGCGGTGAGCCGGGTGGCCCGGTCGGGGGCGTCCAGCAGGACGACGTCGGCGTAGCGGGCCGCGGTGGTGACCCGGGCACGGCCGCCGGGGCCGGCGTCCGGGGCGAGGTCGGCGGCGGTGACGGTGACCGCGACGACCGGGCGGCCCTGTGGTGGGCGGGGGGTGGTGGAGGGGCCGCGGACGGAGAAGTGCGGGCCCTCGAAGTCGATGTGGTGGAGCTTGGCGCGGTCGACGAACCGGCCGGTGGCGGTGTCCCGGATCTCGGCGTCGTCCTCCCAGCTGTCCCAGAGCCGGGTGGCGACCTCGGCGGCGTCGGCGGCCTCGGCCCAGAGCTCGTCGGCCGGGGCGGTGCCCTTGCGGCCGAAGGCCCTGGCCTCGGCCTCGGTGTCGGAGACGCCGACCAGCCAGCCGGCCCGGCCCTCGCTGACCCAGTCCAGGGTGTTGACCGAGATGGAGGTGTGGAACGGCTCGGTGTGGGTGGTGGTGACGGTCGGGACCAGGCCGAGGCCTTGGGTGACCGGGGCGAGCCGGGCGAAGGTGGCGAGCGCGTCGAGCCGCCGCGGTTCGGGGGCGTAGGAGTCGTCGAGGGTGACGAAGTCGAGGGCGGCCCGTTCGGCGAGCCGGGCGAGGGCGGTGAAGTGCGCGGCGTCGACGTGGCCGGGGCTGTCGAGGGCGGCGGAAAGGTGCAGCTGGCGGGGCATGGGCGGCCTTGACTTTCCTGGGACGGAAGCGGGGCGTGCGGTGGTCGCGGAGCGGCCCGCGGTCCTGGGGACGGTCCCGGGGACGGGGCGGGCGGGTGTGCGCGGGCACGGGCCGGCCCGCCCGGGGTGCGGGCGGGCGCGGGTGACGGGGTGGTGCGGGGGCCGGGGCGCGGCGGGGACGTCAGCCGGGCGGCGGCGGGGGGAACGCTCGGGTCAGCCGCGACACGCCGCGGACCACACGCGACCGAAGTCGATGTGGCTGCGGGTCACCAGCGGACGGGGGGCGTTCACCGCTTCAGTTGACCAGCGGGTCCGTGGATCCGTCAACCACCGTCTCAGCGGGCGGCTGCCGCGGTGGACACCCGGGGAGCCGGTCGCGGGCCCGCGGACCGCCTCGGCCGGGCACGCGAACGGCCCCGCCCCGCCACCCGGGGAGCGGGTGGCGGGGCGGGGCCGTGAGCGGCTTGCGGGTGGTGCGGGCGTCAGGCCTTGGTGACGTCCTCGATCTCGTCGTCGTCCTCGCGACCGGGGGTCTTGAGGTCGAACTTCACGATCGCGAAGCGGAACAGGAAGTAGTACAGCGCGGCGAACGCCAGGCCCAGCGGGATGATCATCCACGGGTCGGTGGCCTTGCTCCAGGCGAGCAGGTAGTCGATCAGGCCGCCGGAGAAGGTGAAGCCGTCGTGCACGCCGAGCGCCCAGGTCACGGCCATCGAGACGGCGGTGAGGAGGGCGTGGATCACGTACAGCAGCGGGGCGATGAAGACGAAGGAGAACTCGATCGGCTCGGTGACACCGGTCACGAAGGAGGTCAGCGCCAGCGACAGCATCATGCCGGTGACGGCCTTGCGGCGGTGCGGCTTGGCGGTGTGGGCGATGGCGAAGGCGGCGGCCGGCAGGGCGAACATCATGATCGGGAAGAAGCCCGACATGAACTGTCCGGCGGTCGGGTCACCGGCGAAGAAGCGGGTCAGGTCGCCGTGCACGACGGTGCCGTCGGCCTTGGTGAAGTCACCGGTCTGGAACCAGGCGTAGGAGTTCACGAACTGGTGCATGCCGACCGGCAGCAGACCGCGGTTGACCAGGCCGAACGCGCCGGCGCCGAACGCGCCGGCCCCGATCAGGGTGTCGTTCAGGCTCTTGATCGCGTCACCGATGGGGCCCCAGGTCAGGGCGAACACGACACCGACGGCGGTGCCGACGAAGGCCATGATGATCGGGACGAGGCGGCGGCCGTTGAAGAAGCCGAGCCAGTCGACCAGCTTGGTGCGGTGGTACTTCTGCCACAGCACGGCGCTGAGCAGGCCGATCACGATACCGCCGAGGACGCCGGGGTTCTGGTAGGTCGCGGGGACCCACTTGCCGTCGGCGATGTGGCCCTCGGTGATCGGGAACGCGGTCAGCACGTTCTTGTAGACCAGGAAGCCGACCAGCGCGGCGAGGGCGGTCGAGCCGTCGGCCTTCTTGGCGAAGCCGATGGCGATGCCGACCGCGAAGAGCAGCGGCAGGTTGTCGAAGACGCCGTTGCCCGCGGTGGCGAAGACCGCGGCCACCTTGTTCCAGCCGAGGCCGTCCTTGCCGAAGACGTCGTCCTGGCCCAGACGCATCAGCAGACCGGCGGCGGGGAGAACGGCGATGGGCAGCTGGAGGCTGCGGCCGATCTTCTGCAGACCCTGGAGCAGGTTCTGGCCGAACTTCTTGGTGGGGCTGGGTGTGGCCGGAGCCGTGGCGGGCGCCGGTGCCTGCGCAGACTGACTCATGGGGGTGGGTTCCTAACGGCAAGGGCGGGTCGGTCGGGAGAGGGTGCACAGGGGGCCGAACCGCGAACTGGTCTACACCACACGTGGTGTAGACCAGTTTTGTAGCACGGGTGGAGGAGGGGCGGAACCCTTGAAAGCGCCGCAGCTGAGAAGCGCTATGAAATCGAAACCTACTTGCGGATCAACGATCTTGATTACCCGCCGTGATTGGCATTTTGGCTATTTGCGCAACAAAAAGCCGGGGCGGCCGGACGCTCCACGGCAGGTCACCGGCTCGTCACCGACTGCCCGTCCGGGCAGCGTCGGTGGGCGTTCGCACCGGGACCATCGGCCCGGCCCGGATATGGCGAAGGCCCCCGGACGGGCGGTCCGGGGGCCTTTTCGGATTCGACGCGGTGACGCTCGGTTTATGCCTTGGTCACGTCCTCGACCTCGCTCTCGTCCTCGCGTCCCGGCGTTTTCAGGTTGAATTTCACGATGATGAAGCGGAAGAGGGCGTAGTACACGGCGGCGAAGCCGAGGCCGATGGGAATGATCAGCCACGGCTTGGTGGCCAGGCCCCAGTTGATCACGTAGTCGATCAGGCCGGCCGAGAAGCTGAAGCCGTCGTGCACCCCCAGCCCCCAGGTGACGGCCATCGACGCGCCGGTCAGCAGCGCGTGCACGGCGTACAGCGCCGGGGCGATGTAGGCGAAGGAGTACTCGATCGGCTCGGTGACGCCGGTCACGAAGGAGGTCAGGCCGACCGAGAGCATCAGGCCGTAGATCTCCTTGCGCCGGTGCGGCTTCGCCGAGTGGGCGATCGCCAGCGCGGCGGCCGGCAGCGCGAACATCATGATCGGGAAGAAGCCCGACTGGAACTGTCCGGCGGTCGGGTCGCCCGCCAGGAAGCGCGGGATGTCGCCGTGCACGATCATGCCGTCGGGCTTGGTGTACTCGCCGAACTGGAACCAGACGAAGGTGTTCAGCAGCTGGTGCATGCCGATCAGCAGCAGGGCCCGGTTGGCCACGCCGAAGATTCCCGCACCGCCCGCGCCCAGGTCGGCGAGGGTCTGGCTGAAGGAGTTCAGCCCGCGGCCGATCGGCGGCCAGACCCAGACCGCCACGACGGCCAGCAGCATGCCGACCAGCGCGGTGATCATCGGCACCAGGCGGCGGCCGTTGAAGAAGCCCAGCCAGTCGACCAGTTTGGTGCGGTGGAACCGTACCCAGAGCCAGGCCGACATCAGGCCGAGCAGGATGCCGCCCAGCACGCCGGGGTTCTGGTACGTCGCGGCCGCCGCCTTCGCCGAGGTGTAGTCCACGCACTGGTCGCTCACCAGGACGGTCGGCGGCTTGCAGTGCTCCGGGAAGGCGTGCAGCACCCGGTAGTAGACGAGGAACCCGACCACCGCGGCCAGCGCCGTCGACCCGTCGGCCTTCTTCGCCATGCCGATCGCGACGCCGATGCAGAACAGGATGGGCAGGCCGAACGAGGAGTCCAGCAGCGCGCCGCCGGCCGCCGCGAACACCTTGGCCACGTTGTCCCAGCCCAGCCCGTCCTTGCCGAAGACGTCGGGCTGTCCGAGCCGGTTGAGGATGCCGGCGGCGGGGAGCACCGCCACCGGCAGCTGGAGCGAGCGGCCCATCTTCTGGAGGCCGCCGTAGAAGGTGTGCCACCACGTCGCCTGCGGTGCCGTGGCGCCTGCCGAACTCATCATTCGCCCTCCGGGTGCGGTGGCCGGCCGACGGGCCCCGCCGGGGCCCGGGGGCGGGGCCGGGAACACCCGGGGCCCTTCCTGCGTTCATCGGAGTACACATATATTGGTGTAGACCACTTTTGGGACGCAGGCCGCGCGCCGGGAGACGGCCCCACTGCTCGTCATCCTCGGACGTCGGTCCGGGGGATGCGCGCCGAAATGGGCCAAAAGTGGACTAACGTGGCATATCGGTTCGGCTCGGGTCATGCTGGTCGCGCTGCTCCGGCAGCACGCCACGGCACGACCGACCACTGACCCCGCGTCACCGCGACCGAGGTCACCGCGCAGGACGGCACCCGGCAGAGCAGCCGACGGGCCGAGACAGAGGGAGAAAGCAATGGCCAGCAAGGCTGAGAAGATCGTCGCCGGTCTGGGCGGCATCGACAACATCGAAGAGGTCGAGGGCTGCATCACCCGCCTGCGCACCGAGGTCAAGGACGCCTCCCTGGTCAACGAGGCCGCGCTGAAGGCCGCCGGCGCCCACGGCGTCGTGAAGATGGGCACCGCGATCCAGGTCGTCATCGGCACCGACGCCGACCCGATCGCCGCCGACATCGAGGACATGATGTGAGCTGAGCCCACCAGGCTCGCTCCCGCGGCCCGCCGACCCCACCGGGGCGGCGGGCCGCGGTACGTCCGGGCACCGGGAGCGGTCCGTCCGGGCAGACCCGGACGCCTCGGGACGCCTCGGGGCGTACCCGGAGCACCGGCCGAAACCGACTACGCTCGGTGCCTATGTCACGCATCGACGGCCGCACCCCCGACCAGCTCCGCCCCGTCACCATCGAACGGGGCTGGAGCAAGCACGCCGAAGGCTCCGTCCTCATCTCCTACGGCGACACCAAGGTGCTGTGCACCGCCAGCGTCACCGAGGGCGTCCCGCGCTGGCGCAAGGGCAGCGGCGAGGGCTGGGTCACCGCCGAGTACTCCATGCTCCCGCGGGCCACCAACACCCGCGGCGACCGCGAATCCGTCAAGGGCCGGCTCGGCGGCCGCACCCACGAGATCAGCCGGCTCATCGGCCGCTCGCTGCGCGCCGTGGTCGACCACCGCGCGCTCGCCGAGAACACCATCGTCCTCGACTGCGACGTCCTCCAGGCCGACGGCGGCACCCGCACCGCCGCCATCACCGGCGCCTATGTCGCGCTCGTCGACGCCGTCGGCTGGGCCCGCGAGCGCAAGCTGCTGCGCGCCAAGGGCAAGCCGATCACCGGCGGCGTCAGCGCCGTCAGCGTCGGCATCATCGACGGCGTCCCGATGCTCGACCTCCAGTACGAGGAGGACGTCCGCGCCGAGACCGACATGAACATCGTCTGCACCTCCGACGGCCGCTTCGTCGAGGTCCAGGGCACCGCCGAGGGCGCGCCCTTCGACCGCGCGCTGCTCGACCAGCTGCTCGACCTCGGCACCCTCGGCTGCGCCGAGCTCGACGAGGTCCAGCGCAAGGTCCTCGGTGAGCTGGAGGGCTGACGCCGGGGGCACGCCTTTTACCCCCTGAGGTACCGGTTCCGCTTCGGTTTCCGGAAATCCCCGGGCTCCGGGCCAGGCCGCTGTACAGGCCGGGTCCGGAGCCCGTACGGTTCCGGCAGCACCCGTTGCGGGAACCGCGCACCCCTCAGCGCGCGTCCTTCCCTTCCGGATACCCGCGCACCGAGGAGGACCGGATGCCCCAGAGCATCGCCCGCCCCACCATGCTCGCCGTGGCCGGCCTGATCGCCATCCTCCCGCTCAGCGCGGTCAGTTGCTCCGCCGCCCAGAAGGCGATCGACTGCGGGAACACCGCCGTGAAGATCACCGGCGACATCAACGAGGTCAGCAGCGCCTACAACAACGCGAGCAACGACGCGGCCGCCGCCGGCGAGGCGCTGCAGAAGCTGAAGAACGACCTCGACCAGCTGGGCAAGAACTCCAAGGACACCGACGTCGCCCAGGCCATCACCGACCTCGGCACCCAGGTCGACAAGGTCCAGCAGGCGGTCAACAACAAGCAGGTGCCGGACTTCAAGCCGCTGGGTGACGCCGCCTCGAACCTCACCAAGGTCTGCACCGGCTGACACGGCTTCACCCGGGACGGCGCCGGATCGCGCGGTTTGCTCGGTTTAGGGTGGATCCATGACCACTCGACTCATCCTCGCCACCCGTAACCAGCACAAGGTCGCCGAACTGCGTGACATCCTCGGCGACGCCGGCCTGGACGTCGAACTGGTCGGGGCCGACGCCTACCCGGAGATCCCCGACGTCCCCGAGACCGGCGTCACCTTCGCCGAGAACGCCCTGCTCAAGGCACACGCCCTGGCCCGCGCCACCGGCCTGCCGGCCGTCGCCGACGACTCCGGCCTGTGCGTGGACGTGCTGAACGGCGCCCCGGGCATCTTCTCCGCGCGCTGGTCCGGCAAGCACGGCGACGACCGCGCCAACCTCGACCTCCTGCTCGCCCAGCTCTCCGACATCGCCGCCGAGCACCGCGGCGCCCACTTCTTCTGCGCCGCCGCCCTCGCGCTCCCCGACGGCACCGAGCGCGTCGTCGAGGGCCGCCTCCTCGGCACCCTGCGCACCGCCCCGGCGGGCGACGGCGGCTTCGGCTACGACCCGATCCTCCAGCCCCTCGGCGGGACCCGCACCTGCGCCGAACTCACCCCCGCGGAGAAGAACGCCATCAGCCACCGCGGCCAGGCCTTCCGCGCCCTCGCCCCGGTGGTGAAGGACCTGATCGGCTGACCCCCGGCCGACACGAAGGCCCGCCCCGGAGATCACTCCGGGGCGGGCCTTCGATTTTAAGGCTGGTGCGGCCTGAGGGATTCGAACCCTCACGGGATTTCTCCCACGGGCACCTAAAACCCGCGCGGCTGCCCTTTCGCCAAGGCCGCAAGGCCTTCAGTCTAGGCGCTCGCGGGGTGCGGGGACACCGTCATTCCGGCTCGTCGGGCGGCCTCGGCGGGCATGGCCGGCGGACTCCGTCCGGCGGTTCTTGTTCCGTCCGCAGTAGGTGTCCGTGACGGCATGACAGTTCGGGCAGAGCAGTCGGAGGTTGTCCGGGCGGTTGTCGGACCAGTCTCCGTTGACGTGATCCACCTCCAGGGTGAGCGGGCGGCCCCGCCACTCGGGCCCGGTGCCGCAGCCCGCGCACAGTTCCGGCCGGCCCAGTTCGGCCAGCGCCAGGCGGATGCGGGAGCCGGGCAGCCGCTTCGCGTCCGGCGGGCGCTGGACCAGGACGTCCTCGGGGGAGAGTCGTCGCGCCGAACGCTTGCCGCGGCTGTGGGCCTGCCCGGTGAAGTGCGAGGTGTCGATGCCGAGAGCCTTGATCCGGCGCCCGATGTGTGCCTGCGTGCCGCCGGCCTGCCGCAGACGCAGGTGGCGCACCACGCCGGCGACGCTGTGCGAGGCGTCGACGGCCTCCTGGAGGAGCTCGCGGGTGTAGACGCTCCCGGTCGG
Source organism: Kitasatospora sp. NPDC057595 (assembly GCF_042800875.1). Lineage (NCBI taxonomy): Bacteria > Bacillati > Actinomycetota > Actinomycetes > Kitasatosporales > Streptomycetaceae > Kitasatospora > Kitasatospora sp. NPDC057595. The sequence continues at coordinate 119,901 of NZ_JBHVGL010000013.1, forward strand.
GCGGAAGTGCGAGGTGTCGACGCCGAACGCGGTCAGCTTGCGGCGCAGGTACTTGCGGCGGTCGGTGTCCGGCTCCTTGCCGAGCGCGATCAGCATCTCGTCGAGCGACGCGGCGGTCGACGCGACGTGCGCGAGCAGTTCGCGGGTGTATTCGACGGCCATGGCGTTCCCCCTCCGGGCGCGTGCGGGCCCCGTCCCCGTGGGGGTGAACGAGTGGCGGGGCGTTCGGTCACGGGGTGGCCGGAGGGAGGTGGGGCGGGTGGGGTTGGTGGGGCGTCAGGGCGGTGCCGGCAGGAGGCCGTTCGACCGGGGATGTTGGGGAAATGATTACCAATTGGTCCAGACCTATTGACCTATGTGGTTCAGACCACATAGCTTCGGCGCCAATCTGCTTTCCCCCACGTGCGTGCTCCCCCACAGGCACGCGCCGGCACTCTGCCCGGAGGACCGAGTGTTGATCCGATCCACGGCGGAGCGGCGTCCCACCGCTGCCCGTCGTTCCACGAGCCCGGCGGCCCGCGCCGGCCTGGCCGCGCTGGCGGGTGCCGCGATGGCCGGCCTGCTGGTGGCCACGCTGGGTGCGGCGCCCTCCCAGGCGTCCGCCACCGTCGACAACGCCGCGTGTCGGCCCGACGGCCTCTACACCACGCCCGGTGTCGACGTCCCGTACTGCAGCGTCTACGACACCAACGGCCGCGAGAAGATGGGCGCGGACCACCAGCGCCGCATCATCGGCTACTTCACGAGCTGGCGCACCGGCCAGGACGGCACCAAGCCGTACCTGGTCAGCGACATCCCGTGGGACAAGGTCACCCACCTCAACTACGCGTTCGCCCACGTTGGTTCCGACAACAAGCTGTCGGTCGGCACGGACAACGAGAAGAACGCGGCCACCGGGATGTCCTTCCCCGGGGTGCCGGGCGCCGAGCTCGACCCGTCGCTGCCCTACAAGGGGCACTTCAACCTGCTGACGAAGTACAAGAAGCAGTACCCGAACGTCAAGACGATGATCTCGGTGGGCGGTTGGACCGAGACCGGTGGGTACTTCGGGGACGACGGCAAGCGCGTCAACTCCGGCGGCTTCTACTCGATGACCGTCAACCCGGACGGCAGCGTCAACCAGGCGGGCATCGACACCTTCGCCAACTCGGCCGTCGACTTCATCAAGAAGTACGGCTTCAACGGCGTCGACGTCGACTACGAGTACCCGACCTCGATGAAGGACGCCGGCAACCCGCTGGACTGGCAGCTCGCCAACGGCAAGCGCGCCTCGCTGGCCAAGGGCTACGCGGCGCTGATGAAGACGCTGCGCGAGAAGCTGGACCGGGCCGGCGCCGCCGACGGCAAGCACTACCTGCTCTCGGTCGCAGCTCCGTCCTCCGGCTACCTGCTGCGCGGCATGGAGACGTTCCAGATCGCGCAGTACCTGGACTACGTCGACATCATGTCGTACGACCTGCACGGGTCCTGGAACAAGTACGTCGGTCCGAACGCCGCGCTGTTCGACGACGGCAAGGACGGCGAGCTGGCGGCGGCCAACGTCTACGGCACCGGCCAGTACGGCGGCATCGGCTACCTGAACGCCGACTGGTCGTACCACTACTTCCGCGGTGCGATGCCGGCCGGCCGGATCAACGTCGGCCTGCCGTACTACACCCGCGGCTTCAAGAACGTCCAGGGCGGCACCAACGGCCTCTGGGGCACCGCCGCCGCGACCACCTGCCCGGTCGGCTCCGGCCTGACCGCGTGCGGTGACGGCGCGGTCGGCATCGACAACATCTGGAACGACAAGGACGACGCGGGCAAGGAGTCCCCGGCCGGGTCGAACCCGATGTGGCACGCCAAGAACCTGGAGAAGGGCATCGTGCCCGACTACCTCTCCAAGTACGGCGTGACCGACACCGCCCTGCAGGGCAGCTACGTCCGCAACTACAGCTCCACCCTGGTGGCGCCGTGGCTGTGGAACGACAGCAAGAAGGTCTATCTGTCCACCGAGGACGAGCAGTCGATCGCCGCCAAGGCCGACTACATCGTCAACCAGGGTGCCGGCGGCACGATGATCTGGGAGCTCGCGGGCGACTACAAGTGGGACGCCACCGCCAACGGCGGCAAGGGCCAGTACGTGCCCGGCGACACGCTGACCTCGCTGATGTACGACAAGTTCAAGGCCTCCTCGCCGTACGGCGCGACCCGCTCGACGATCGCGCTGCCGCAGCAGACCCTGCCGATCGACGTGTCGTTCACCAACTTCGCGCTGGGCGACTCGAACTACCCGATCAACCCGAAGATCCACATCGTCAACAACTCGACGACGACCCTGCCGGGCGGCACCGAGTTCCAGTTCGACTACAGCAACTCGGCCCCGGGCAACGCCAAGGACCAGTCCGGCTTCGGCCTGACCGTCATCCGGCAGGACCACACCGGCACCGGCAACGTGGGCGGCCTCAAGGGCACCTACAACCGGGTCTCGGTGAAGCTGCCGGGCTGGCAGTCGCTCGCGCCGGGCGCGTCGATCGACATGGACTTCGTCTACTACCTGCCGGTGTCGACCCCGTCCAACTGGACGGTCAACGTGGGCGGCACGCTGTACGGCCTCAAGGGCGACCTGACCCGCGGTGCGGTGGACGGCGGTACGACCCCGCCCACCACGCCGCCGACCACCCCGCCGACGACGCCTCCCACGACGCCGCCGACCACCCCGCCCACCACGCCGCCGACCACTCCGCCCACGACGCCGCCGACCACGCCGGCCGGTTGCGCGGGTGCGCCGAGCTGGGACGCGGGCACCACCTACGCCACCCCGACCAAGGTCTCCTGGAAGGGCCACTACTACCAGAACAAGTGGTGGACCAAGGGCGACGACCCGAGCGCCAGCGGCTCTTGGGGTGTCTGGAGCGACCTCGGCGCCTGCTGATGACAGCGGTCGCCTGAGGTGAGAGACGGCGGTGGCGGTGCACCCGGTCGGGGGGTGCGCCGCCACCGCTGCTCTTCCGGTTCCGTCGCGGGCCTACTTCTCGATGTCGCCGCGCATCTTGGCGAACAGGGCGGCCGCCTCGGCCGGAGTGGTCCTCGGGAACAGCGCGACGCCGGCGGTGGAGGCGTCGGACCAGCCGCAGACGACGTCGGTGGTGGGCGCCTCCGGCAGCTTCAGGCACTCCAGCGAGCCGCCCAGCGGTCCGGCGGCGAACGGGGTGGCGGTGGTCGGGGTGCCGGTCGAACCGTTCTGCAGGGCGTAGTCGATCATGCCGCGCCAGAGGTGCTCGCGGCGCTTGGCCGGGTCCTCGGGGATGTTGTCGACGGCGATCAGCAGGATCCGGCGGCCGGAGGTCTGCCCGGGGCGGTCGTAGTTCGCGAGCACCATGTGCATGTTGTCGCGCATCTCGCCCGGGTCGACGGCGACGTCGGAGACCGCGTCCTGGCCGATGGTCTTGGCCAGCCCGCCGGCCGTCATGGGCCCGACCACCTGCCGCTTGCCGGCCGGGGCCGGGGAGGAGGGCTTGGCGGTCGTGGTCGCGGTCGTGGTCGGCTGAGCGGTCGCGGTCGCGGTCGCGGTCGCGGTGGCGGTGGCAGTCGGCTGAGCGGTCGGTTGCGCCGTCGCGGTGGCCGGCGGCGGTGCGGCGGTGTCGTCGTTCTCCGGCCCGCAGGCCGTCAGCGCGAGCGCCGCGACGATCGCGCCGGCGACGGCGACACGGGCGGTGGACACGGATCTGGCACTCTGCACGGCTCTGCTCCCCTGACAAGGACGGGCCCGGGCCGCTGGCGCCCGGTGGAACAGAACGCTAGGGGGCGCCGGGGTCCCTCCGACAGGTTCCGGGCAGAGCGCGGACAGCACCGGGACACGGCGGTGACGAAGTGTCACGCGCCGCCGCCGTGTCCGGACGGCGCGTCAGGCCGCCTCGACCTTGAGGTCGCGCAGCAGCTTGGCCACGTGGCCGGTCGCCTTGACGTTGTACAGCGCGTGCTCGACCTTGCCCTGCTCGTCCACGATCACGGTGGAGCGGATCACGCCGGTGACGGTCTTGCCGTACAGCTTCTTCTCGCCGAACGCGCCGTAGGCCTCCAGCACCTTCTTCTCCGGGTCGGAGAGCAGGGTGACCTTGAGGTCCTCGGCCTCGCGGAACTTGCCGAGCTTCTCCGGCTTGTCCGGCGAGATGCCGATGACGTCGTACCCGGCGCCGGAGAAGACCTCCAGGTTGTCGGTGAAGTCGCAGGCCTGCTTGGTGCAGCCGGGGGTGAGCGCGGCCGGGTAGAAGTAGACGATCACCTTGCGGCCGAGGTGGCCGGCGAGGGACACCTCGTTGCCGTCGGCGTCGGGCAGGGTGAAGGCGGGCGCGGTGTCACCGGGCTGGAGACGCTCACTCACGGGGTTTCTCCTGGTGCTGGACGGGCGGTCGTACCACGGCAAACTTACCTCCGATGGTGGGTGGGGCCGCGCGGCCCCGCGTGGCAGCTGACACACTGGGTCAGTCGCACAGGACGAACATCGTGAATGGGGTGGCCCGAGTGGGCGAGGCGAGCAGTACGGACAAGTCGGCGCGGACGACCGCCCAGATCGAGGCGGACATCTCCCGGACCCGCACCCAGCTGGCGGCGACGCTGGACGAGCTCGCCGTGCGCGTGCACCCGACCACCATCTCCGCCCAGGTCAAGGCGAAGGCCGTGGCCGCCGTCGAGGAGAAGGCCGGCCGGGCGTACGTGGCCGCGAGCGGTCTGGTGGAGCAGGCCCGCGCGCAGTTCGTGGACGAGAAGGGGCAGCCGCGCAAGGAGCGGATCGTCCCGGCCGCGCTGGTCGGCGTCGGCCTGGTGCTGCTGGTCGCCTCGGCGCGCAGGCGCCGCAAGCGCTGAGTCACGACCGCACCTCCCGGGCCGGGCAGCCGCTGCCCGGCCCGCGCCGGTCCGCCGGTCCGCCCGCGGCACCGGGCTGGCGTCACACGCCGCGCCCGGGAGCGGTACCTTCGGGGTCGTGAGTACGAACGACGAACCGACCCAGCAGTCCCTGCCCGGCGCGGGCGACGCGCCGCGTCACGACCGGCTCGGCGAGAAGCTGCCGATCAAGATGCTGCACGACCGCGTGCTGGTGAAGACCGAGGCCGGCGAGGGCGAGCGCCGCTCCACCGGCGGCATCCTGATCCCGGCGACCGCGGAGATCTCCAAGCGCTGCGCCTGGGCCGAGGCGGTCGCCGTCGGCCAGAGCGTGCGCTCCGTGGAGCCCGGTGACCGGGTGCTCTACGACCCCGAGGACAAGCTGGAGGTCGAGGTCCGCGGCGCCACCTACGTCCTGCTGCGCGAGCGCGACCTGCACGCCGTCGCCGCGATGCGCTTCGGCGACACCGAGGGCTCGACCGGGCTGTACCTGTAGTCGCCGAGCGGTTCTCCCCGGTGGGCCGCCGTGCCGTGGGCGCGGCGGCCCACCGGCCTTTCCGCAGGTCCGTCCCGGCGTGGTGGTAGCGTCGCCGGAGGGGATGGTCCGGGCAGCGGGACGGGGGACGGCATGGGGACTTCGCCGATCGATTTCGGTGGCACGGCTCCGCGGGTGCGGGGACTGGACGTGCGGTGGATCCACGGGTCGGAGTCGGCGAAGCACAACACCGATCCGGACATCCAGGTGCACGAGTACGACGAGCACACCTTCGTGCTGCGGCAGAACATGGCGGTGAACTACGAGGCGCCGTTCCTGTTCCTGCTGTTCGGCAACGAGCGGGCGGTGCTGATCGACACCGGGGCCACCGCCTCCGCGGAGTACTTCCCGCTGCGGGAGACCGTCGACGGGCTCGTCGCGGACTGGCTGGAGCGCAACCCGAGGGACGGGTACGAGCTGCTGGTGCTGCACACCCACGGGCACGGGGACCACGTCGCGGGGGACGGGCAGTTCGCGGACCGGCCGGACACCCGGCTGGTGCCCGCGGACCGGACCACGGCCTGGGCGTTCTTCGGGTTCGACCGGGACGCCGACGCCGTGGCCCGGGTGGACCTCGGGGGCCGGGTGCTGGAGTGCCTGGCGACGCCGGGGCACCACGAGGCGGCGGTGACCTTCCACGACCCGTGGACGGGGTTCCTGCTCACCGGAGACACGGTGTACCCGGGGCGGCTCTACATCCAGGACTGGGCGGCGTTCGGCCGGTCGATCCGCCGGCTGATCGACTTCTGCGAGGCCCGGACGGTCACCCATGTGCTCGGCTGCCACATCGAGATGAGCGTGAAGCCGGGGGTGGACTACCCGATCCGGTACACCTACCAGCCGCACGAGGTCCCGTTGCAGCTGACCGTCGGCCATCTGCGGGAGATCCGCGCGGCGCTGGACGCGATCGGCGAGGTGCCGCGGCGGCGGGTGTTGCCGCTCTTCATCCTGTCGCCGAACACCTGAGCAGCCCCTAGGATCCGCCCATGGTGAGCAACGGGGCGGTCCAGGTCGACGACGGGCAGCGGCGGGCGCGGTTGGGGCGGCGGTTGCTGCTGGCGCCCGCCGGGCGGGCGGCGCGGGTGGAGGAGGTGGCCGACGCGGTCGTCGGGCTGCACGCCACCGATGCCGCGACGGTGTACCTGTCGGCGTGCGCGCGGCTGCGCGAGCCGTCGGCGGCCGAGGTCGAACGGGCCCTGTACGACGAGGTCTCGCTGGTGAAGCTGCTGTCGATGCGGCGGACGATCTTCGCGGTGACCGAGGAGTTCGCGCCGTACGTGAGCGCGGCGGCGGCGCGGCAGATCGCGGCCAAGGAGCGGGCGACGCTGCTGAAGCACCTCGCGGACTTCGCCGAGGGGTGGGACGAGGCGCGGCTGGACGAGACCCAGCGGGCGGTGCTGGCGGCGCTGGCGGTGCGCGGCGAGGCGACCACGGCCGAGCTGGGCGCGGACGTGCCGGCGCTGCGCGAGACGATGCTGATGTCGGCGGGCAAGCCGTACGAGGCGAAGCAGAGCGTGGGGAGCCGGCTGCTGCGGCTGCTGGCCTCGGACGGGCACGTCCGGCGGTGCCGGCCGCGCGGGTCGTGGCTGAGCAGCAGCTATCCGTGGGCGCCGGTGGCGCCGTGGCCGGAGGTGCCGGCGCGGGAGGCCAAGGCGGAGGTGGTGCGGCGCTGGCTGGCGCGGTACGGGCCGGGCGGCGTCGAGGACGTGAAGTGGTGGACCGGCTGGACGCTGGGGGACGTGCGCAAGGCGCTGGCCGACGTGGGCGCGGTGGAGGTGACGACGGCGGGTGGTGCGGCGGGCCTGGTGCTGCCGGGGGACGAGGGGCCGGTGGCGGAGCCGGAGCCGTGGGCGGCGTTGCTGCCGGCGCTGGATCCGGCGGTGATGGGCTGGCGGGGCCGTGACTGGTACCTGCGGCCCGAGGACGTGCCGGCGCTGTTCGACCGGGCGGGGAACGCGGGGCCGACGGTGTGGTGGTGCGGCCGGGTGGTCGGCGGCTGGGCGCAGCGGGCGGACGGCGAGGTGGTGTGGCGGCTGTTCGAGGACGCGGGGGCCGAGGCGCGGGCGGCGGTCGCGGTGGAGGCGGAGCGGTTGGCGGGGTGGCTGGGAGCGGTTCGGGTGACGCCGCGGTTCCGTACGCCGCTGGAGCGCGAGCTGGCGGCCTGAGTCGCCGGACCGGGCCCCAGGCGGTGGAGCCGGGCCCGGGCTGTCAGGCCGGGGTCGAGGTGGCCGGCTGGGGTGTGGCGGGGGGTTTGCCGGTGCCGGTCGGCGGGACCGGCGGAATCGGCGGGGCCGGGGTGCGGGTCGGGTCCGAGGTCTTGCCGGGGGCGGTGGACGGCGGTTCGGCGGTGGGCCGGTCGGCGGTCGGCCGGGTGCCGGGGGTGGGCTGCGGCGGTGCGGACTCCTGTGGCGCGGAGGCCGCGGCGGTGGGGGCCACGGGGGCGGACGGCTCGGGGGCGGCGCTGGTCCGGTCGGGTGCCGGTGCGGTGCCGGCCGTGGTGGGCCGCCTGGGTACGGCCGGGGCCGCGGGGGCCGCCGGTGCGGCCGGTGCCGCCGGGGCCTGGACGGTGCCGCCGTGGCCGCCGGTCGGGTCCGGGGCCGAGGAGGGGGCGGTCGGGGTGGCGGAGGCGCGGGCGGTGGTGGGGGTGCCGCTCGGGGCGCCGGTCGGGACACCGGTGCCGGGGCGGCCGTTGCCCTCGCTGGGTTCGAGTTCGAAGTCCTGGACGGGGGTGCCCTCCAGGGCGTCGCTCATGTAGGCGGTCCAGATCCGGGTGGGGAAGGCGCCGCCGTTGATCCGGGCGTAGCCGGCGGTGCCGGCCAGCGGTTCCTTGGCGTGGGTCCTCGGGTTCTCCCGGAAGAGGCCGACGGTGGTGGCGAGTTCGGGGGTGAAGCCGGCGAACCAGGCGGAGAGGTTGGCGTCGGTGGTGCCGGTCTTGCCGGCGGCGGGCCGGCCGAGGTCGAGGGCGGCGGAGCCGGTGCCGCGCGGGCTGATGACGTCGCGCAGCACATCGGTGACGGCGTCGGCGGTGCCCCGGTCGAGGGCGGCGGTGGTGTTGTGCGCGGGCAGCTCCGGCGGCTCGACGGGGCCGGTGCCGGGGGTGATCCGTTCCAGTCCGGCGACCGCCCAGGGCCGGTGGGCCTCGCCGTGGTTGGCGAGGGCGGCGTAGACGCCGGCCAGGTCGAGGGCGCTGGGGGTGGCGGTGCCGAGGGTCATCGAGGTGTTGGCCGGGTCCATGCCGGGGACGTCGGCGGGGATGCCGAGCCGGATGCCGGTCTCCCGGACGTGGCCGAGCCCGGCGTCCACGCCGACCTGCGCGTACACCGAGTTGACGGACTTGACCATGGCCTGGCGCAGGCTGATCGGGCCGTAGTCGATGTCGTCCTCGTTGGGCGGCGCGTACGGGGTGGGGCCGTCGGTGACGGGGCGTTCGCTGGTGCCGTCGTAGCGGGTCTCGGTGGTGATCGGGCGGCCGTCGCCGCTGCTGTGGTTGGAGGTGAGGCCGGCGGCGAGGTCGACGGGCTTGAAGGTGGAGCCGATCTGGTTGTCCTGGCGCAGGGCGTCGTTGTAGGGCTGCTCGGCGTAGTCGGGGCCGCCGTAGACGGCGACGACGCGGCCGGTGGCGGGTTCGACGGAGGCGCCGGCGACCCGGACGTCGCTGTCGGTGTCGGGCCGGGCGGTGGGGTCGAGTTCCTCGGTGAGCTCGTCGTGGACGGCGTGCGCGAAGGCGTCCTGCTTCGTCCGGTCGAAGGTGGTGGTGATGCGCCAGCCGCCGGCCTTGAGGGTGGCGCCGTCGAGGATGCCGCTGCCGACCAGGTAGTCGTCGGCGACGCCGACCAGGTACCCGGCCTGGCCGGCCAGGCCGCTGGCGGGCTGCGGGTCGATCGGGTCGGGGAAGGTGAGGGAGGAGCGTTCGGTGGCGCTGAGGAAGCCGAGCTGGACCATGCCGTCGAGGGTGTAGTGCCAGCGGGCGACGGCCTTCTCGCGGTTGGCGGGGGTGGCGGTCTTCACGTCGTACGCGCTGGGGGCCTGGAGCAGGGCGGCGAGGTAGGCGCTCTGCGGGAGGGTCAGTTCGGAGACGTCGACGCCGTAGTAGGCGCGCGCGGCGCTCTGGATGCCGTAGGCACCGCGGCCGAAGTAGCTGGTGTTGAGGTAGCCGGCCAGGATCTCGTCCTTGCCGCGCTGCTGGTCGACCTTGAGGGCGATGAGGAGTTCGCGGCCCTTGCGCTCGATGGTCCGGCTCTGGGTGAGGTAGTAGTTCTTGACGTACTGCTGGGTGATGGTGGAGCCGCCCTGCAGTCCCTGGCCGGTCAGGGTGTTCCAGCCGGCCCGGACCATGCCCTTCAGGTCGATGCCGCGGTTCTGGTAGAAGGTGCGGTCCTCGGCGGAGACGACGGCCTGCCGGGTGGGGACCGGGACCTTGTCGATGGTGACGTCGGTGCGGTTGACGGCGCCGGTGCGGGCGATCTCGGTGACGCCGTCGGCGTAGAGGTAGACGTTGCTCTGGGCGACCGCCTGGGCGTTGGGGTCGGGCAGCGGCACGATGACGTAGAGCACGGCGAAGGCGCCGACGGCGAGCAGCAGCGCGGCGAGGACGGCGCCGAGGACGATCCGCCAGGTGGGCAGCAGCCGCCGCCAGAACGGCAGGGCGCGGCGTGCCTCGCGGCGGGCGGCCCGTCTGGCCCGGCGGCCGGTGCTCAGGGTCATGCCGAGATTATGTGCTATTTGACCGAGGATCAGGGGCCGGGGCGACTCCGTCCGGGTGGTGGGAAAACCGGGTGCGCGAGGGATCCCGCCGCAGTACGGTGAAAGGTGCAAACCAGATAGCGCGGCCACTTCGGGCCGAGGCCCGGTTCGAGCTCCGCCCACCGTCCCGGCCCCCCGGGAAGGCGGTCGGAGCCGGTCCGGCATGCGCTGCCGCGCGGACAGGGGTCTCCCTGTACCGCCATTTGTCGATAAGGAGACAATATGCAGAGGCTTGGGCCACCGCAGGCCGAGCTCCGTCCCCCCGATCCCGACGGCGCTCCCGGCGGCGCGCGGGCCGCCTTACTCCTGTACGCCGCCGTCGTCCGCGGCGCCTTCCGCCGCTTCTCCACCTATCGGGCCGCCACCCTGGCCGGCGCCTTCACCAACACCGTCTTCGGCTTCATCCTCGCCTACACCTTCCTCGCCCTCTGGCACGCCCGCCCCGGCCTCGGCGGCTACGACGAGGCCGCCGCCGTCACCTACATCTGGGTCAGTCAGGCCCTGCTGGCCACCGTCGCCGTCATGGGCGGCGGCTTCCAGGACGACGTCCAGGAGCGCTTCCGCAGCGGCGACATCGCCATCGACCTCTACCGGCCGGTGGACTTCCAGGGCTGGTGGCTGGCCACCGACCTCGGCCGGGCCGGCTTCGAACTGCTCGCCCGGGGCGTGCCGCCGACGCTCGCCGGCGCCCTGGTCTTCCACACCCGGATGCCCGAACACCCGCTGACCTGGCCGGCGTTCCTGCTCGCCACGCTGCTCGCGGTGGTGGTCAGCTTCGGGCTGCGCTTCCTCGTCTCGCTCACCGGCTTCTGGCTGCACGACTCGGAGGGCGTGCAGTCGGTGCTGATGGTGGTGTCGCTGTTCTTCTCCGGGATGCTGCTGCCGCTCGCGCTCTTCCCCGGCTGGCTCGGCACCCTCGCCCCGCTGCTGCCCTGGGCGGCCCTGATCAAGGTGCCCACCGACGTCTTCCTGGAGCGTGCCACCGGCACCGAACTGCTCGGCGCGCTGGGCTTCCAGCTCGCCTGGGCCGTGGTGCTGCTCGCGGCCGGCCGGCTGCTCCAGCTGCTGGCGACCCGCAAGGTGGTGGTCCAGGGTGGCTGACCAGGCCGTCATGACCCGTGAGCCGCTGCCCGGCACCGCCCGTGAGCCGCTGACCGCCCGCACGGCCTGGGCGCTGCGCTCCTGGTGGCTCGTCGCCGGCATGTGGACCAGGGCGATCATGTCCTACCGGGCCTCGTTCGTGATGATGCTCGGCGCCAACCTCGTGGTCACCTTCCTCGACTTCGTGGTGATCATCCTGATGTTCCGGCACACCGACAGCCTCGGCGGCTGGAACCTGTCCGAACTCGGCTTCCTCTACGGCACCTCGGCCCTCGCCCTCGGCCTGGCCAACCTCTTCGTCGGCTCCATCGACGCCCTCGGCGAGCGGATCCGCACCGGCACGCTCGACGTCATGCTGGTCCGGCCCGCACCCGCGCTCGCCCAGCTCTGCGCCGAACGGTTCTCGCTGCGCCGGCTCGGCCGGCCCCTCCAGGCGGCGGCCGTGCTGGCCTGGGCACTGGCCGCGCTGGACACCCACTGGACGTGGGACCGGGTGCTGCTGGTCCCCGTGCTGGTGGTCTGCGGCACCCTGATCTTCAGCGCGGTCTTCATCGGTTTCGCCAGCCTCCAGTTCTGGTGGGGCGAGGCCAGGGAACTGCAGAACTCCTTCACCTACGGCGGCGCCACCCTGCTGCACTACCCGCCGACCGTCTTCGCCAAGGAGCTGGTCGCCGGCACCGTCTTCGGCGTGCCGCTGGCCTTCGTCAACTGGCTGCCCGCGTTGCGGATCCTGGACAAGCCCGACCCGCTGGGCCTGCCGACCGCCTTCCAGTTCGCCTCGCCCCTGGCCGCCGTCCTCTCCCTGGCCGCGGCCGGCCTCGTCTGGCGGATCGGACTGCGCGCCTACCGCGGCGCCGGCGGCTGACCCCTCCACCCCTCTGGACCTGGGAACCACCATGACACTGATCGAACTCGACGACGTCCGCCGCACCTTCACCGTCCGCGCCAAGGCCGGCCGGCTGAAGCGGGAGAAGCGCGAGGTGCGCGCCGTCGACGGACTGACCTTCACCGTCCGGGCCGGCGAGTGCGTCGGCTACATCGGCCCCAACGGCGCCGGCAAGTCCACCACCATCAAGATGCTGACCGGCATCCTCGTCCCCACCGCCGGCCGGCTGCGCGTCGCCGGCGTCGACCCGGCCCGTGAACGGGTCGCGCTGGCCCGCCGGATCGGCGTCGTCTTCGGCCAGCGCACCACCCTCTGGTGGGACCTCCCGCTGCGCGACTCCTACGAACTCGCCCGCCGGCTCTACCGGATCCCCGAGCACCGATATCGCGCCAACCTGCAACGCTGCGTCGAACTGCTCGACCTCGGCGCGCTGCTCGACACGCCCGTGCGCCAGCTCTCGCTCGGCCAGCGGATGCGCGGCGACCTCGCCGCCGCCCTGCTGCACGACCCCGCCGTGCTCTACCTGGACGAGCCGACCATCGGCCTGGACGTGGTCAGCAAGGGCAAGGTGCGCGACTTCCTGCGCGAGGTCAACCGCGAGCGCGGCACCACCGTGCTGCTCACCACGCACGACCTCACCGACATCGAGCAGCTCTGCGACCGGGTCATGGTGATCGACCACGGCCGGGTCGTCTACGACGGCGGTCTCGACGGCCTGCACGCGGTCGGCGACAGCGAGCGGACCCTGGTCGTCGACCTGGCCGAGGCCGGGCCGCCGATCGAGGTACCCGGCGCCCGGGTGGTCCGGGTCGAGGGCCCGCGCCAGTGGCTGGCCTTCCCGGCCCAGCAGAGCGCCGCCCCGCTGGTGGCGGCCGTCGCCGCCCGCTACCCGCTGGTCGACCTCTCGGTGCGCGAGCCCGCCATCGAGGACGTGATCGCCCGGATGTACGCGGAGGCCGCCATCGGCTGAGCCTTCGACCGGGGAACGGGCGTCCGGTGTCGCTCGCTCGTGCGGGTGGCGGACGTGACCCCGTGCCGCGCCGCCTAGTTGACCGTTTCATCGCCCGGCGCCGCGCCGCCCGTCCCGTTCCACGGGCGGCGCGGCGCCGGGCACCGTCCTGGCGACCCGCGCACCGGAGGGCAGCGCCCGATGACCGTACCCGACGTGACCGTGGTGATCGCGGTCTACAACACCCTGCCGTACCTGACCGCCTGCCTGGACTCCCTGGTCCGGCAGAGCATCGGGCCCGCGCGCATGGAGGTGGTCGCGGTCGACGACGGCTCCACGGACGGCGGCGGCGAGCTGCTCGACGCCTACGCGGGCCGGCACCCCGGGCTGTTCACGGTGGTCCACCAGGCCAACTCCGGCGGCCCGGCCGCCCCGACCAACCGCGGCCTGGCGCTGGCCCGCGGCCGGTACGTGTTCTTCCTCGGCGCCGACGACTGGCTCGGCGACGAGGCCCTGGAACGGATGGTGACCGCCGCCGACGCCTGGGAGTCGGACGTGCTGATCCCCAAGCAGGTCGGGGTGAACGGGCGGCTGGTCCCGCAGGGCATCTTCGACGCCACCCGCGCCTCGGTCGGCTTCGAGGACTCGGCCCTCGCCTGGGCGCTCGCCGACACCAAGCTGTTCCGGCTGGACCTCCTCCGGCGGCACAACCTGGCCCGCAAGGAGGAGCTCAAGGTCTACTCCGACCAGCCCTTCACCCTCGCCGCCTGCCTGCGCGCCCGCCGGATCTCCGTGCTCGCCGACGACGACCACTACTTCCTGGTGCTGCGCGAGGACCGCGGCAACGTCACCCAGCGGGCCGGGGCGCTGGACCGGATCCGGGGCGTCGCGGCGGTGCAGTGGGTGGCCGCCGAACTCGCCGCGCCCGGCGGGCAGCTGGACGCGATCAGGGCGCGGCACTTCGGCTGGGAGGTGCCGCAGCTGCTCGGGTCCGACCTCCTGGCGCTCGACGCGGGGCAGCGCGAGGAGGTCGTCGCCGGAGTCGGCGAACTCGTCCGGCGCTTCGCCGCCCACGAGGTGTACCACCGGCTCGCCGCGGCGGACCGGGTCCGGCTGGAGCTGGCCGCCCGCGGGGAGTACGGCGCGCTGTGCGAGCTGATCGGGTACGAGGCTGAGCACGGCGCGCCGCCGGTGGTGACCGAGGACGGGGCGGACGGGGTGCGGCGCCGGTACGCGGGCTACCCGGCCTTCCGGGGCGGCCTGCCGGAACTGGCGGACGCGCTGTTCCTGCTGGGGGAGGAGGCGCTCGCGGCGCCCGGGCCGTCCGCCGAGGCGGCCGAGCCCCCGGGCGAACCGGCCGCGCCGCCGCCCACCCTGGTGCAGCAGCTGTGGCGCGGCGCGGTGCCGGTCCGGGTGCGCCGGCGGCTGCGCCGCCACCCGGCCTGGCGCCGGCTGGCGAACGCGGTGGCCCGGTCCGGCTCCGCCGCGAACGGGGGCGGCCGGTGACCCCGCTCGTCATCCGGCCGCCCGCCGACCGGCCGCTCGACGTCTGCGTGGTGGGCCTCGGCAAGCTCGGCCTGCCGCTCGCCGTGCAGTTCGCCGCCAAGGGCCACCGGGTGACCGGCGCCGACCTCGCCCCGCCGGTCGTCGAGGCCGTCAACCAGGGCCGGCCGCCGTTCCCCCGGGAGGCCGGCCTGGACGAGGCGCTCAAGCGGGTGGTCGCCGGGGGACGGCTCTGCGCCACCACCGACACCGCGGCGGCCGTCGCCGGCGCCGAGGCCGTCGTCCTGGTCGTCCCGCTGGTCACCACCGCCGACGGCGCCCCCGACTTCGCCCTGCTCGACGCCGCCACCGACGCCGTCGCGGCCGGGCTGCGCCGGGGCACGCTGGTCAGCTACGAGACCACCCTGCCGGTCGGCGTCACCCGGGGTCGCTGGGCACCGCGGCTGGCGGCCGGCTCGGGCCTCGTCCCCGGCCGGGACTTCGCGCTGGTCTTCAGCCCGGAGCGGGTGCGCACCGGCCGGGTCTTCGCCGACCTGCGCCGCTACCCCAAGCTGGTCGGCGGGACCGACCCGGCCGCCACCCGGCGCGGCGCCGCGTTCTACCGGGCGGTGCTGGACTTCGACCCGCGTCCGGACCTGGACGCCCTCGGCCGGCCGAACGGCGTCTGGGAGCTGGAGTCCGCCGAGGCGGCCGAGTTCGCCAAGCTCGCCGAGACCACCTACCGGGACGTCAACATCGCGCTCGCCAACCAGTTCGCCCGGTACGCGGACCGGATCGGGGTGGACTTCGCGGCGGTCGCGGACGCCTGCAACTCGCAGCCGTTCAGCCATCTGCACCGGCCGGGCATCGCGGTCGGCGGCCACTGCATCCCGGTCTACCCGCGGCTCTACCTGTGGAACGACCCCTCGGCGACGGTGGTCGGCGCGGCGCGGGCGGCCAACCTGGAGATGCCGGCGTACGCGGTCGGGGTGCTGGACGGCGCGCTGGACGGCGGGCTCGCCGGGCAGGGCGTGCTGGTGCTCGGGGCCGCCTACCGGGGCGGGGTCAAGGAGACCGCGTACTCGGGGGTGTTCCCGCTGGTGGAGGCAGTGCGCGCGGCCGGGGCCCGGCCGTACGTGGCCGATCCGCTGTACCCGGCGGCGGAGCTGACGGCGCTGGGCCTGCCCCCGTACGCCGGAGAGCCGGTGGTGGCGGCGGTGCTCCAGGCGGACCACCCGGAGTACCGGGAGCTGGCCCCGGCCGATCTGCCGGGCGTCCGGGTGCTGCTGGACGGCCGACGGTGCACCGATCCGGCCCGCTGGACGGGCGTGGCCGGGGTGCGCCGGATCGTGCTCGGGGGCGCGTGACGCCGCGTCCGCGCTGACCTCCGCGCTGACCTCCGCGCTGACCTCCTCGGGTCCGGGAGGGCCGCACGCCGGCGGGCGCGGCACCGGCGGGGCACGCGTTACCCGGGCGCGCCGTCCGTTCGCGCCGGGCAGCGGGCAGACTGGCGGGGTGAGCGACGAAGCCTTCAGCGGGACCGGCCCCGGAATGCGGTTCACCGCGGCCGACGAGGAGAAGAGACGCGGCGTCCGCCGGATGAAGACCATCGCGACCGGCCTGCTGGCCCTCGCGACCCTGGTCTTCGCCCTGGCCACCTGGGCGAAGGCGGCCGGCGCCGGCGCCTGGGCGGGCTATCTGGCCGCCGCCGCCGAGGCCGGCATGGTCGGCGCGCTGGCCGACTGGTTCGCGGTGACGGCGCTGTTCCGCCGCCCCTTCGGCCTGCCCATCCCGCACACCGCGATCATCCCGACCAAGAAGGACGCCTTCGGCCGCTCGCTCGGCGACTTCGTCGGCGAGAACTTCCTCTCCGGACACGTGGTGCGCGGCCGGCTCGCCGCGCTCGGCATCGCCCGGCGGCTCGGCGAGTGGCTGGCCGCGCCCGGCAGCGCCGAGCGGGTCACCAAGGAGGCCTCGGCGGCGCTGCGCGGGGTGCTCGCGGTGCTGCGCGACGACGACGTGCAGGCGGTCGTCGCCGAGGCGGTCACCCGCCGTGCCGCCGCCACCTCGGTCGCCGAGCCGGCCGGCCGGATGCTCGGCAAGGTGGTCGCGGACGGCGGCCACCACGGGGTGGTCGACCTGATCGCGGTCCGGGCGCACGACTGGCTCACCGACAACCACGCCGAGGTGGTCGAGCGGGTCACCCAGAAGACCCCGGGCTGGACCCCGAAGTTCATCGACCACCAGGTCGGCGAGCGGGTCTACAAGGAGCTGATGCGCTTCGTCACCGACATCCGGGACGACCAGGAGCACCCGGCGCGCGGCGCGATCGACAAGTTCCTCGCCGACTTCGCCACCGAGCTGCAGACCGACCCGGAGACCATCGCCCGGGTCGAGCGGGCCAAGGGCGAACTGCTCGCCCGGCCCGAGGTGCAGGACCTCATCGCCTCCACCTGGGCCGCCGTCCGCTCGCTGGTGCTGAACGCCGCGGAGGACGAGGAGAGCGAGCTGCGCCGGCGCATCCGCGAGGGCGTGCGCAGCTTCGGCACGCGCCTGGCCACCGATCCGAAGCTCCAGGCCAAGGTGGACGGCTGGCTCCAGGACGCCGCCCAGTACCTGGTCGACACCTACCGGACCGAGATCACCTCGCTGATCTCCGAGACGGTGGCGGGCTGGGACGCCGAGGACGCCTCGCGCAAGATCGAGGCCAACGTCGGGCGGGACCTCCAGTTCATCCGGATCAACGGCACGGTCGTCGGTGCGCTGGCCGGGCTGCTGATCCACACCGTGGCGGTCGCGCTCGGCGGCTGAGCCCGGGCTGCTTATCCTTTCCTGCACCACCAGAAACGCGCGTAGATCCTCACCTCAGACCTCAGACCTCAGACCTCAGACCTCAGCCTCAGAGAAGAAGGGCACCCACCGTGGTCCAGCCGGACGGAAGTCGGATCGGAACCCCCAGTGCCAGCGCTCCCGCGGCCCTCGCGGCCCCCGCGGACCGCTCCATCGAGGCGTTCATCGCCGCGATGCCCAAGGCGGAACTGCACGTCCACCACGTCGGGTCGGCCTCGCCGCGCGTGGTCGCCGAGCTGGCCGCCCGCCACCGGGGCGGGGCCAAGGTGCCCACCGACCCGCAGGCCCTCGCCGAGTACTTCACCTTCACCGACTTCGCGCACTTCATCGAGGTCTACCTGAGCGTGGTGGACCTGATCCGCGACGCCGAGGACGTCCGAGCCCTGACCTACGGTGTCGCCGAGGACATGGCCCGGCAGAACATCCGCTACGCGGAGCTGACCGTCACTCCCTACTCCTCGGTCAGCCGGGGCATCCCCGACGTCGCCTTCATGGAGGCCATCGAGGACGCCCGGGTGCGCGCCGAGAAGGACCTCGGGGTGGTGCTCCGCTGGTGCTTCGACATCCCCGGCGAGGCCGGCCTGGCCGCCGCCGAGGAGACCGCCCGGCTCGCCGTCGACCTCGCTCCCGAGGGCCTGGTCAGCTTCGGCCTCGGCGGTCCGGAGATCGGCGTCCCGCGCCCGCAGTTCAAGCCGTACTTCGACCGGGCGCGGGCGGCCGGCCTGCGCAGCGTCCCGCACGCGGGCGAGACCACCGGGCCGGAGACGGTCTGGGACGCGCTGCGGGTGCTCGGCGCCGAGCGCATCGGCCACGGCACCCAGGCGGTCGCCGACCCGGCGCTGCTCGACCACCTGGGCGAGCACCGGATCCCGCTGGAGGTCTGCCCGACCTCCAACATCGCCACCCGCGCGGTGGAGCGGATCGAGGACCACCCGATCAAGCGGATGGTCGACGCCGGGCTGCTGGTGACCGTCAACAGCGACGACCCGCCGATGTTCGGCACCGACCTCAACACCGAGTACGCGGTGGCGGCCCGGCTGCTCGGCCTGGACGAGGCCGGGGTGGCCGCGCTGGCGAAGAACGCGGTGGAGGCGTCCTTCCTCGATGTGTCGGGCAAGGCCCGGCTGGCGGGCGAGATCGACGCCCACCTGACGCGGTGGCGTCAGGGCTGACCTGAGGTTTTCCGCTCCTTCGGGCCCCGTCGGCGAGCGCCGGCGGGGCCCTCGGCATGCCGCTGGTGCCACGTTCTGGCCGAGTGGCATCACTTGATGGTGCCAAAAAGGCTCGACATGGCATCACTGATGTGCCATGCTCTGGCCATGGATCGCACGCCGCACATCGACAACCTCCACCACGCGCTCGTGGGCGGACCCGGAGTTCGCGGCCCCGGTGTCGTCGGTGCCACCGGTGCCGCTGGTGCCGTGGATGGCGCTCATGGTGCCACCTATGGTGCCACCGTCGGCATCGGCCGGGGCTGCGCGGGCCGGGTCCGCTAGGAGTCGCCCTGCCGGCCGGGCAGGCGGAGCGCCAGTCCGTCGAGGATGACGTCCAGGCCGTAGTCGAACTTCGCGTTCCGCAGGGTGGCCGGGTCCGCGGCGGCCGCGGCGTCGGCCGCGGCGTCGGCGAAAGCCTCGGCGAGGAACTCGTGCCCGGCCACCGCCTCCTGGGCGGAGGGCATCAGTCCGGCGATGAACTCGGCCTCGGTTCGGCCGCTGCGCATCACCGTGGTCAGGAAGGCGGCCTCCGAGGTGCTCATCCCGAGGACGTAGGAGAGCACGGTCTCGATGGCCCGGGACGGCTCCGGGAAGCCGACTGCGGAGAACAGCGCGGCCATCCGCTCGGAGATGGCGACCAGGTTGGGGCCCAGGTAGACGAGTCCGGCCTGGCCGATGACGGACCCCAGCCAGCGGTGGCGCAGCGTGGTGGCCCGGAAGGCCTGGCAGGTCGCGGTGATGTCGGCCCGCCAGTCGGAGGCGCCGGGGTCCGGGACGGGGATCTCGCCGAAGACCTCGTCCAGCGCGAGTTCGATCAGCTCGTCCTTGGTGGCGACGTGCCGGTAGAGGGAGGTCGCGCCGGCGTTGAGGCGGGCGCCGAGCTTGCGCATCGAGAGCGCCTCGACCCCGTCGGCGTCGAGCACGGCGATCGCCTCGCGGACGATCGCGTCCCGGTTGAGCGCGGGCTGTTCGGGCTCGCGCTGCGGGCGGGCCCACACGGACGGGATCGGATTCGACTTGGCGGCCATCGGCCGGTCCTCCTTCGGGGGCATCGGTGCGGGGCGAAATTCCTGCGTACACCGTTCGCAGGCAGCGTACAGGAAACAGGATTGCGCACACTGTTCCTCCATGCGTACAGTGTGCGCATCGACGGAACATCGTTCGCAGTGTCGTACTTCGGAGGGGAAGAAAACATGGAAGGCCGTAACCCGCGGCGCTGGTGGATCCTGATCGTGCTGTGCCTCAGCACGCTCGTCCTGGTGGTCGACAGCATGGCGCTGACCGTGGCGGTGCCGTCGATGACCGAGGACCTGAAGGCCACCGCGCAGGACACGCAGTGGATCCTCGACTCCTACATCCTGGTCTTCGCGGGCCTGCTGCTGACCTCCGGAAGCCTCGGCGACCGGTTCGGCCGGCGGAAGGTCATGATCATCGGCCTGCTGCTCTTCGGGGCGGCCTCGCTGGCGGCGACGCTCTGCACCAACCCCGGGGAGGTCATCGCGAGCCGGGTGGCGATGGGCGTCGGCGGGGCGCTGATCATGCCCTCGACCCTGTCGATCCTCATCACCGTCTTCGAGGAGGACGAGCGCGGCAAGGCGATGGCGGCCTGGGGGTCGGTCTCGATGCTCGGCCTGGTCGGCAGCCCGGTGCTCGGCGGGGTGCTGATCGACCACTTCTCCTGGCACTCGATCTTCTTCATCAACGTGCCGGTGGTGGTGCTGGCGATCACCGCCGCCCTGGTCCTGATGCCCGAGTCCCGGGGCCCGTGGCAGAAGCCCGACCCGCTGGGCGCGGTCCTCTCGGCGGTCGGCATGACCGCGCTGATCTGGTGGATCATCGAGATCCCGAAGCACGGCGCGTTCGGTGGCAACTCGCTGGTCTCCCTGGTGGTGGCGGTCGTGGCGCTCGGCGGCTTCGTGGTCTGGCAGAACGTGGTGGCGGAGCCGATGGTCCCGCTGGCGCTCTTCCGCAAGCGCAACTTCAGCGGCGGCTCGCTCTCGCTGACCCTGGTCCAGATCGGCAACGGCGGCCTGCTGCTGGTGCTCACCCAGTACCTGCAGTTCGTGCTGGACTACTCGCCGGTCAAGGCGGGCCTGGCCTTCGTGCCGATGGCGGTCGCCGCGCTGGTCGGCAACGGCGCGGGCGCCGGTCTGACCGCGAAGGTCGGCTTCCGGCCGCTGGTCCTGGTCGGCATGGCGATGATGGCCGGCTCGTTCGTCCTGCTCAGCACGGTCGACGCGGACACCGGCTTCACCGTCCCGGCGGTGGCGCTGGCCCTGCTCGGCCTGGGCGCCGGCCTCGCGATGCCGGCCGCGGTCGGTGCGCTGATGGGGGAGATCCCGCCGGAGAAGGCGGGCGTCGGTTCGGCCCTGAACGACACCATCCAGCAGGCGGGCACCGCGCTCGGCATCGCGATCCTGGGCTCGCTGCTGGCGAGCGGCTACGCGGACAAGATGCCGGCGGGCAGCTCCGAGCAGGCCTCGCAGTCGATCGTCGGCGCGCTGGCCGAGGCCGGGGCCAAGGGCGACGCGGGCCTGGCCCACGCGGCCCGGGAGGCGTTCACCTCGGCGATGTCCACCACCCTGACGGTGAGCGCGGCGGGCGTCCTGGCGGCGGCGCTGCTGGCGGCGGTGGTGCTGCGGAACAAGAAGGCGGGCGGCGCGCAGGCCCCGGAGGCGCCGAAGGAGGACGTCGCCGAACTGGCGGTGTGACGCGGGGAGGGCGAACGCGACGAAGGCCGGTACCCCGGGGAGGGGGGCCGGCCTTCGGGCGTCGCCGGGGGAGGGGACTACAGGACGACGTAGTCCGCCTTGTCGTTCCAGTAGCCGCCGTACGGGTAGGGAGCGGGCCCGAGGTCGTAGCAGGAGCCGTTGCCCACGTAGAACGAGGGGTCCGGCTGCAGGGTGCGCTCGTCGTAGATCGTCATGCCGCCGGAGCGGAACGCGCAGGCGGCGCTGGCCTGGTCGCGGAACGACCAGTCGGAGAGGTACTTGGTGCCCGGCTGCGACCAGCGCAGCAGGACGCCGGTGTAGGTGGAGTGCTCCCAGAGGCAGGCGTAGCCGGAGCCGCACTCCGACGGCGAGGCCGGCGACAGCACGACGCCGGCGGCCGGGGCCGGTGCGGCCTTGGCGGCCTGGGCGAGCACCGGGTCGATGGTGGCGATGGCCTGGTCGGCCTCGGCGACGCTGTCGTGGCAGTAGACGGCACCGCTCGTCACCTCGGTGCAGACACGCGCACCGTCCCACCCCTTGGCCAGGTCGATCCTCCGGCCCTTGTAGGTGGCGATCACCGGCTTGGACGGCGTTGCCTTCGCCGGACCGGCGGACTGCTGGGCGTCGGCGGACGCGACCGCCGGTGCGGACGGTACGGGTGCCGCCGTGGCCGCCGGTGCCGCCAGCGCGAGCGCGCCGGCGGCCGCGGTGACGACGGCGAGCATGCGGGAGGAACGCACGGTCAACTTCTCCCCTGATGAGTCGTGGCAGGACTGTGCTGCCACGACCCAACGCCCGATCGGCCGTTCGCACAATAGTTCCGACGAGGACCGGACAATGGCTGGCCGAATTGGCTCAATGGCTTGATTCCGCAGCCGCCGCGGGAGCTGCCTCGCCGAGGGCGCCGACGATGCACTGGGCGAGCACGGCGGTGGAGTCCACCTCGTCACCGGCGCTGCCCCACACTCCGTCCCGGATCAGGACGGTGCGGGTGCCGAGCAGCCCCAGGGTCGCGGGGTCGAAGATCCACTCGAAGCGCCGGCCGTCGTTCACCCGGGCCACGGCCACCCCGTGCCGGCCGGTGGCGTCGACCGAGTCGTCGACGGTCACCACTCCGGGGATGCGGGCGGCGGCGCGGTAGAGCGCGGAGCTCACCTGGGGCGGGGCGACCACGTCGCGCAGGAGGTCACCGATGGTGATGAAGGCCTCGTGGTCCGCCCCGGTGCTCGACGCCGAGCCGGAGCCGTGGTTCAGCCGGGCGTTGGCGTAGATCTGCTTCAGCAGGGCGTCGGGGTCGGTCGGCATGGTGGACAGCAGGCGGTAGGTGCGGGAGCCCATCGAGCCGGTGGTGTAGGGGAGCTGGGTCTCGGCGCCGTTGCGGCGTTCGAGACCGGTCCGAGTGCCGTCCACCGAGGTCCAGCGCTCGGTGTGGGTGGTGAGGTCGGCGCGCGCCATGCTGCCGTCGGGGGCCTCGGTGAGGCTGCGGCTGTGGGAGACCGTCCGGAGGTACGTGAACTGGTTGTCCTGGGCCGGGGGCTGCGGCTGGGCGTAGGCGACCCTGGCGATCCGGTCGAGGAGTTCGACGGACGCGGCGGTGGCGGGCGGCGAGGGGGCCCGCGAGGTGGTGGTGTCGGGGGCGAGGGCGGCGGCGGTGATGGCGGCGGCGGTGGCGACGGCGGTCACGACGACCAGGCTGCGCCAGCGGGCGGTGAGGGCGGAGAAGGGGCGGGGGCGGCCGAACTCGGCGAGCAGGACGTCGCGGCGGGCGGCCAGGTGCGAGGGGGAGGGTTCCGGGTGGGGCGGCGGGGGGAGCAGCCGGGCGAGTTCACGGCGCTCGCTGTGTTCGTTCCACTCGGAGTGGTTGGTGCGCGTATTGCTCATGGCCGCCTTTCCTGGTGGTGGCCCACGGACTGATGGCTGATGGCGAGGCCGGCCCTCCGGCGTGGCGCGGGGGGATCCTCGGCGTCGACGATCCGGCGGAGCTTGTCCCGGACCCGTGAGAGCCGGGAGCGGACGGTTCCGACGGGTATGCCGAGTGCCCGGGCGGTCTCGGCGTAACCGAGGCCGGCCCAGACGACGAGGGTGAAGACCTCGCGGTCCGGGCCGCCGAGCTGGTCGAGTGCCCGGACGGCGGCGGCGGCCGTGTTGGCGTCGGTGATCCGGCTGACGACCTCGTCGGCGAAGTCGGGGATCGGGTCGCGGCGTGGGAGCCGGGACATGGCGTCGCGGTGCCGGCGGGCGGTGCGGGCGGTGTTGCGGAGCACGTTGGTGGCGATGGCCAGCAGCCAGGCGCGGGGGTGGAGGACTTCGTCGCGGAGCTTCCGGCGGAGCCGCCAGGCTTCGAGGAAGGTGAGGGAGACGATGTCGTCCGCGAGGTCGCGGTCCCCGGTGGATCTGTACGCGTGCGCGAAGACCGTGCGAGCGTGCTGATCGTAGAGCTCGGCGAACAGCTGGCGCTCGCCGGCCTGCGTCTGCTTACTGGACAAGGAGAACTCCACGCAGATCTGGTGTCCGCAGGACGGGGGCGGTTCCAGGGAAGTTTGAGGAAATTGGGAGGGGGAGGGAGGAGAGGGTCAGACGTCGAACTCCCCGTTGCGGACCCCGGAGAGGAGGTCCCGCCACTCCGAGAGGGTCAGCCGGGCTATGGCGGACGGCTGAAGACTGCTCCGTAGGTAGACGGCGTCGTCGGCTATGGCCACCTCCGGGCAGTTGTTGGCGTTAGCGCACGACGACGGCCGTGTCCAGGAGAGTTCTTCCATCAGAGCTCCTTCTTGATCTTTGAAATCAGGTCGCGAGAGCCGTCCACGGAGAGCGATCGATCGGTCATCACCTTCATGAGTCCGCGATACCTCTCCAGATGTTCCGTTGTGTGCAGGAACGTCGGACCCTCGACAGTGTCGTACTGGACGGTGTCGAGTCGCGGGACCGGGCCGTTCATGTAGATCAGGGCTTGTCCGGAACCCTTGAATCCCCCGGCGTCGAAGCTGATGACGCGAAGCGTGATGTGCGAACGCTCCGACAGTTCCAGCATCCAGTTCAACTGTTCACGCAGCACTTCGCGTCCGCCGAACTGCATGCGGAGCGCAGCCTCGTGCACGATCGCGGTGTAGGGCGGCGCGCCTTCCGCCATGAGGACCTCGGCCCGTCGCATGCGATGCTCGACACGCGTTTCGACTATCCGCGGAGTCAGTGGCGGCTGGGCATCCCGGAAGATGGCCCTGCTGTACCGCTCGGACTGCATGGGGCCGGGCGGGTGGCAGATCTGATAGGACTGCGTAGCCCTTGCGTAGTACTCCTGCTCGGCAAGGTCGAGGAATCCGAGCGGCACGACTCCCCGGTATTCCTCCCACCACCCCTTGGAGCGATCACCCGCCATCGTCGCAAGCGCCGAGACGAACCCGTCGTCGGTCTCGCCGTACTTGCGGGCAAGTGCGGTGACTCTCTCGGGTGTCACCGCATAGAGGGCCTGCTCGATCAGTGTGATCTTCGTGCGGTCCACGCCGAGGACCGTGGAGGCCTCGGCAGTGGTCGTGCCGGCGGCATCTCGCATCTTTCGCAGCTCGATGCCGACCCGCTGCCTTCGTGCACTTGGGGTTGGTGGCATGCGCCCAAGCATCCACCGCGAGCGTTGTGCGAGTCCAGCCGCGATTGACGGTACAAGTCTCGACATTGGCGGTACAAGTACCGCTCCATGCTCTACAGTCTGTGATGCACCGCTCACCGGACGGCTTGTCATCAACCTCCCCGACCCGGGCAGTTGGCACCCTCATGCCTCCGTCCGGTGCGCCCCACCTACACCGCTGGGAGTCCCCATGTGTAACCGCAACACCCCCTCCCTCACCGTCTCCCGCGAGGCGCTCCGTTCCGTCATGAACCTCGCCGGCTTCCGGCCCGACCTCATCGCCGACGCCGAACTCGCGCTCGTCGAACTGATCGTCAACGCCTGGCGTCACGGCCGCACGGACTCGCCCGTCGTCCTCGTCCTCATCCTCGACCGCACGCTCCGGGTCTCGGTCGCCGACAACTCCTCCGACCTCCCCGACCCCCGCACCCCCGCCGGGCTCGCCGAATCCGGCCGGGGCCTCCAGCTCGTCCAGGGCCTCACCCACCGCTGGGGCACCGAGCCCCAGAAGCTCGGCAAGCTGGTCTGGTTCGAGCTCGACCACGCGGCCTGACCATGCTCGGTCTCCTGGCCCTCATCATCACCGCGGCGATCGTCGGCGCGGTCTGCCGGCTTCGATCCGACTCCCTCCACGACCCCCACCGCCGCGACCGCGACCACCGCATACCCGAGTAGCCCTCGCCCGGGGCGGCGCGCCCGACCTGACCGGCTGCCCGGTCGGCCAGGTCGGACGCATCCGCCACCGCCGTTGCCCCGCCATCGCCGCCG
Source organism: Kitasatospora sp. NPDC057595 (assembly GCF_042800875.1). NCBI lineage: Bacteria > Bacillati > Actinomycetota > Actinomycetes > Kitasatosporales > Streptomycetaceae > Kitasatospora > Kitasatospora sp. NPDC057595. Next base: position 145,625 of record NZ_JBHVGL010000013.1, read on the forward strand.
CAGGGGGTGGGCAGGATGACGACGACCGTGGCCCGATCATCGTCCCGGTGCCGAACTCCCCTCGTCCACCTGCCGATCGGCTGGTCGAACCTCCTCCCCGGAGCGCACTCCGGGGCCGGAGATCCACGCTGCTACCCTCCCCGGCGTGTCGAAATCAAGGCAGTATGCCGTCCCCGCCGTCGTGTTGGCGTTCCTCCTGGCGCTCGGCGCCTTCCTCGTGCTCCCCTCCCTCCTCTCCACCGACCCGCCGCCGAGCCCGGCGGGCCGATGGGTGGCGGAGGGGCCGACCGATGCCCAACTGGAGCTGCTGGAGGGCGGACGGCTCGGCCGGTCTTCCGCGATACCGGCGTCCGCTTGCGAGGATCCCGGATCCCCTTCCACGGCGAGCGCGGTGAAGGTGACGGAGGGAGCCTGGCGCTACCGCCAGGACCCGGAATCCGAGCACCTGGTGACGGTCAGCATCCAGTGGCCCCTGCGATGCACCCTCACGTTCGTGAACCACCTCACCGACAGCGGGAAGCACGTCCTCCGGTCCACGGGCGCCAGTAACTCCTTCGATCTCGTGCGCCCCTGACGCACCGTCCGCCGCTCGCGGGGCGGACGGTCCAGCGGTCGGCGGCCCGGTCGCCGGTCAGCGCGTGGCGCCCAGTGCGCCCGCGCCCCGCAGGGCCGAGAGCCCCGCCGTCGCGTCCGCGACCGCGCCGGCCGGAGCCTGAGCGCCGCACAGCGTCTTGATCGCCACGTTGACGACCGCCTCGTCGAGGCCCGACTGGTCCGTGCCCTCGTACGGGTTGTACGACAGCGCGACCTGCCGCTTCCCGTCCGCCGTGCCGAACAGCAGCGTGCCCCAGCCCGGCAGGCCGCCGTCGTGGCCCCACAGCGGGCCGCAGCCGAAGTCGGCCTTGGCGACGCCGAGTCCGTAGAACGAGTGCCCCGAGCCGGTCGGCACCGTCCGCGTCAGCTCGGCCTGCTCGGCCGGCCGCAGCAGCTTGCCGCCGAACAGGGCGGCGTGGAAGCGGTTGAGGTCGGCGGGCGTGGAGATCCCGTTGCCCGCCGCGTCGGCGACGGTCGGGTTCAGCCGGGTGATGTCCGCCGGGCCCTCCGCCAGCTTGGCGTACGCGTGGGCGTGCGGGCCGCGCACGCCGGTCTCGGACCGGGGGAAGGTCGTGTCGTCGAGGTGCAGCGGCCGGACGATCCGCCGCTCGACCTCGCTCTGCCAGCTGTGCCCGGTCAGCTTCCGGATCAGCAGCCCGGCCAGCACGTAGTTGGTGTTCGAGTACTTCCAGCCCTGCCCCGGCGCGAAGTACGGCGCGTGCGAGAAGCCGATCGCGACCAGTTGCTCCGGCCGGTAGTCCTGCCACCGGCTCGGCCCGTGGACCCAGTCGCGCAGGCTTGCCTCGTCCCGGTAGAAGAACTGCGGGTCCTCCAGGTAGTCGAACAATCCGCTGGTGTGATTGAGCAGTTGGCGCACGCTGATCGCACTGCCGTTCGGGACGAGGCCCGGGAGGTGGCGCTCCACCGGGTCGTCCAGCCGCAGCCTGCCCTCGGCGACCAGCTGGAGCACGACCGTCGATACGAACGACTTGGTGACGCTGCCGATCCGGAACCGGCCGTCCGGCCTGACCGGCTGCCCGGTGGCCAGGTCGGACGTGCCGGCGGCGCCCTGCCAGATCCGGCGGCCGTCCTGTCGGACCTCGGCGAACGCGGCCGTCGAGGAGCCGTCCGCGATGAACGCCCGCAGCTCCGCCCGGGCATCGACGCCTCCCCTGTGGGCGTCGACCCCGGCGGGTGAGTCCGCCGCCGCGGCCGTCGCCGCCGGGGCGAGCGCGACGACGCTCGCCCCGGCCAGTGCGACGGCCGCCATCCGCTTCCCCAACCGGCCACGTCTGCGCGGTGCTTGAGCCTGAATGAACGCCATGCCGATCCACCCTCCCCGGCCCGGACCTCGGGCCCTCGTGTCACTCAGACTCGCATCCGCCCCACCCGCCCCGCGTCGTCCTGCGGATTGCCTCGGAGGCCTCCGGCAGTCCATCGGCGGTATCCCCGGACCCGGTCGAACGGCGGGGGTGGCCGCGATGGCTAATCGGCATCAGCGGGCTTGACGCCCGTGTGCCCCCGCCCGGCCGGTCGCTCAAGGCAGCGGCGTGAACGGCGAGTTCGCCGTGCGCGCGTCCGGGGTGGCGGCGCCGGCCGAGCCGCACGACGCCTTCTCGATGAAGGCGTTCAGCGTGGTGAAGGTGTCATCGGTCTCGGACCCCTGGGTGAGGTTGAAGGAGAGCGAGAACTGCCGGGTGCCGTCCTTCGCCCCGAGCCACAGCGTGTTGTAGCCCGGTATCCCGCCGGTGTGGCCCCAGGCCTCGCCGCAGGACAGGTCGTACCGGATCAGGCCCAGCCCGTAGTGCGCGAAGATCAGTGGCGCCGGGACGGCCGTCGTCATCTCGGCGAACCGGGCCGGCGACAGCAGCCTCCCGCCGAACAGCGCGGCGTGGAAGCGGTTGAGGTCGGCGGTGGTGGAGATGCCGTCGCCGGCCGCGTCGCCGAAGCTCGGGTTGATCAGCGTGATGTCGGCCGGGCCCTCCGGCAGCTTGGCGTAGCCGTGCGCGTGCGGTCCGGGGATGCTCGTCCGGGCGCCCGCGAACGTGGTGTCGTTCAGGTGCAGCGGCTTGACGATCCGCCGGTCCACCTCGCTGCGCCAGTTGTGCCCGGTGACCTTGCGGATCACCTCGCCGATGAGGACGTAGTTGGTGTTCGAGTAGTGCCAGCCCTGCCCGGGCGGGAAGTACGGCGTCCCCTGTGTGCCCACCTCGATCAGCTGGGTCGGGGTCCAGGTCTTCCAGCGGCGGTCGGCGAGGTAGCTGCGCAGGCTCGCCTCGTCCTCGAAGAGGAAACGAGGGTCCGACAGGTAGTCGTACAAGCCGCTGGTGTGGTTGAGCAGTTGCCGCAGGGTGATCGCGCCGCCGTTCGGGACGACACCCGGCAGGTAGCGCTCGACCGGGTCGTCCAGCCGGAGCTTCCCCTCGTCGGCGAGCTGGAGCGTGACCGTGGAGACGAAGGTCTTGGTGACGCTGCCGATCCGGAACCGGCCGTCGGCGCGGGCCGGGCGCTGCGAGTCGAGGTCGGCGACCCCGGCGGCGTCGCGCCAGACCCGGCGGCCGTTCTCGCGCGCCTCGCCGAACGCGGCGGTCGAGGCGCCGCGTTCGACGATGGCCCGCAGCTCGGGGCTCGGGTCGACTCGGGCGGCGGCGTCGGCCGATACGGCGGGCGGTGCGTCCGTGCCGCCAGCCGCCGTCGCCGCCGTCGGGGCGAGCGCGACGACGGTGACGCCGGCCAGTGCGACGGCGGCGAGCCGCACGGTGCGGCGGCCGGCGCGGGCGGTGCGGGTGACGTTCATGGTGATCCCTCCCCGGGGCCCGAACTCCGGTCCCCTGAAGCCACGTTCGCACCCGGTCCGACCGGCCCGCGTCGTCCTCCGGGGGCATCGCCGTGGCCCCCGAGGACGGTTCGCCGTGCGACCGGAGAGGGGGGTTGCGCGCCCCCGAATCACCGCGTGGACGCTTGACGGCGCGCCGCCCCGCAGGTCGGCGCGCCGCCCCGCAGGTCGGCGCGCCGTCCCGAAGCCGTCCTACGTCCGGCTCAGCGCAGCCGGGAGGAGGACAGGATCGACGCCAGGTGCGCGACCACCATCCCCCAGGTGATCACGGTGATCGCGGCGACCGTCGCCTGCGTCGGGTCGGTGTTGCCGACCACCGCGTCCACGACCGCCGCCGCCAGCAGCACCAGCGAGGCCTCGATCCCGTTGGTCACCCGGTGGATCTTGAACACCGACGCCAGCCGGCGCGCCGTCGCGATGCCCTGCGAGCGGGGCTGCGTCGACTCCTCGTTCGCCGGCGCCATCCCGCTGCGCGCCCGTGCCACGTCCACCAGGTCGGTCGACGCCTTCAGCAGCACCACGCCCAGCGCGGCCGCCAGACCCACCGACACCCACAGCTCCGAACCGCCCCGGGCCGCCCGGACACCCGCGCCGATCATCAGCGCCGCGTCCGCCAGGTACGCGCCGAGCCGGTCGACGTACACCCCGGCGATGCTGAACTGCCGCTTCCAGCGAGCCACCTCGCCGTCCACGCAGTCGAACAGCAGGAAGCCCTGCATCAGCACCACCGCCAGCACCGCACCCGGCAGCCCGGGGATCAGCAGCGCCGCCCCGGCACCCACCCCGCAGACCACCATCACCCAGGTCAGGGTGTTGGGCGACACCGAGGTCCGCACCAGCTGCCGGGTGACCCGCAGCGACACGGCGCGCATGTAGAGCCGCCCCGCCCAGTGCTCCCCGTTGCGGCTCGCCAGCTTCGCCTGCGGCTGGCAGACCTCCCGCAACTCGGCCAACGCCGGAGCAGCGACCGCCATGATCCGACCCTTCCCTTCGCCCGTGTGATCTCACCCGCGTGATCTCACCTGTGTGATCGTCCGGCCCGACCGGTCCAAACGATCACACAGGCTAGAGGAGGCCGGGCCGGCCGGCCGACCCGGGCGTCACACCAGGGCGACGCCCGCCGGCTCCGGCGCGCCGTCCCGGTACAGCCAGGCGCGCTCGACGGCGGTCCAGGTGGTGGTGGTCAGCAGGTAGACCCCGGCCGCCAGCGGCACGAGGGCCGCGAACAGCACCGTGCCGAAGGACAGGTACGGCAGGAACGCCGACCCCGGCTGCGGCGGCGTGCCCGGCACCGCCTTGGCCGCCTGCGCGGCCTGCGCGCGCCGGGCCCGCCGGAAACCGGCGTACGCCACCGCCGCCAGGCCCGCGTACAGCACGGCGAACACCGCCCACTGCCCCGCGCCCTGGACCTGGCCCACGTGCAGACCGAGCGGGGCGCCGAACAGGGTGTGGCCGAGCAGGTCGTTCGGCGTGGTGAACAGCCGGTACATCACCGAGAAGAACGGGATCTGCACCAGCATCGGCAGGCACCCCGCGAACGGCGAGGCCTTCTCCTCCCGGTACAGCTCGGCGAGCGCCGCCTGGAGCTTCTCCGGGCGGCCCTTGTGCTTGCGGTTCAGCTCGGCGACCCGCGGCGCCAGCCGGGCGCGCGACTTCTCGCCGCGGGCCGCCGCCCGCGCCAGCGGGTGCAGCGCCAACCGGACGCAGACGGTGAACAGGACGATCGCGAGCGCGGTCGGGACGACGTGCGCGAGCGCGGCGACGATGTCGTGGGCCAGGCCGACGGCCGGGTCGAGAACAGCGAAGACGGACATGACGGGGTGAGCCCTCCGGGGCCTCGGGGTACGAGTGGTCGGCGGAGGACGGCCGCGCTTGTGCGGCGTGCCGGGAAGGGACTGCTTCCGGGACGGGACTACGCGGCCGCCGGGGCCGCCCCCGGCGCCCTCGGGCGCCGTCGGCCCCGGGCGTCCGGATCGCGCTGCGGAAGGAACGCCGTCCGGAACGCGCGCCTGCGCAGCACCCCGCTCCGCACGCTCGCGGGCGCCCGCGCCCCCAGCAGCCGCGCGACGACCAGCGCCCCCGCGACCGCCCCGGCCACCAGTACCACGGCCGCCGCGGCCGCCACCGAGGTCAGCGACCCGCCACCCTCGGCGAGCCACTCCCCACTCAGCACCCGGAGCACCCCGAGCAGCATCGCGATCACCGTCACGTCCCCGCCCTCCCTGTGTGCTCCGGACCCGTGCATCAGCTCTGTCAGGGCAGAAGACGACCGAACCCCCGCGAAGGTTCCCGGTTCAGGACGTCTGGAAGGCGCTGACCCACACCTGGCTCGTCCCGTCGTCCCGCGCGGCCAAGCAGACGCGCGTGCCGATCTGCTTGGCCGGACCCGGTGAATAGAAGTCCCCGCAGGTCAGCGGGAGCGTGCTCGATGGATCGGGTGCACCCACGTGCTGGAAGCCGGCCAGATCCACGCCCTGGACGTGAGGTGCGTGATGTGGAGGTCACCGTGTCTCCCTCCCGGCATCGGTGCGCCCGCCCTCCCGGTCGGCGTACCGCTCACCCGCGCCCGCAGGCAGGACCGGCGCGGTGTCAGGCCGGCGTCCGTGCGATCGATTTATTGGATCGGGTCGAGCGCGAGGTGTAGCCGCGGGTGCTACACGGGGCTACCTTGGGAGGATGAAGACGATTTCCCAGCGGGAGTTCCGGAACAACTCCGCCGCGGTGATGGACGCCGTGGAGGCGGGGGAGACCTTCCACATCACCAGGAACGGGGTCGAGGTCGCGGAGCTGCGGCCGGTCGTGGGGCGGCGGCGGCTCACGGCGGAGGAGTTGGTGGCGCGGCACGTGAAGCTGCCGCGGGTGGACTACCAGCAGATGCGCAAGGAGGCCGAGGAGGACTTCGGCCCGGAGGAGCTGGTCGGGGACGAGGACGGCGACCCGTTCGAGCGGCCGCGGCGTGGCTGAGCGGCGGCGGGGCCCCCGGCGGCGGCCCGCCGGGGTGCTGGACACGTGTGTCTACATCGACCTGGCGCTGCTCAGTCCGGCCGACCTGCCGGCCGTGCCGGAGCTGACCGCGATCACCTTCGCCGAGCTGCAGCAGGGCGTCTCCATGGCCCGCGACCCGATCAGCCGGGCGGCCCGGATGGAGGTGCTGGGCGCGGCGATGGCGGACTTCGAGCCGCTGCCCTTCGACGCGGCCGCCGCCGCCCGCTACGGGACCCTGGTGACCCTGACCATCGCCGCCGGGCGGCAGCCGCGTCCGCGCCGGATCGATCTGATGATCGCCGCGATCGCCTCCGCGCACGGCCTGCCGCTGTACACGCGCAACGTCGCGGACTTCAAGGGGCTGGGCTCGGCGGTCGAGGTCATCGGCGTCTGACCCCGCTCAGCCGCCCGCGGTCCGCAGGGCCGCCGCGCCCTCCCGCTCGACGCGCTCGGCCAGCGCCGCCGCGGCGAGGGCGGCGGGCCGCTGATCGCGCCCGCGGTGCACGACCACGGGCTCTCCGCCCGCGCCCACGGCGGCGACGACGGCCCAGCGCGGCCGGCCGGACAGCCGCAGGAACAGCAGGCGGAGGCCGTGGTCGAGCCCCAGCAGCAGCAGGACCGGCAGCAGGAGGACGAGGCCCAGCCCGTCGGTGATCATGCCGCCTCCCGAGGCCGACGGGCGGCAGGCCCTGGCCACGGCCCGGAACCGGCCGAGCCAGACCACCGCGATCCGCACCGGCTCACCGCCGTCCGGGCCGCCGACCTCGGTGAACGCATGACGCTCGCCGCGCTCGCCGCGCGCCCAGGCCGCCCGCAGGGCAGCCGCGCGCTCGGTCCGCGCGCGCTCCGCCCGCGCCGCGTCGGCCGCCGCCGCCCGTCGTTCGAACTCGGCGGTCCACTCCCGCTCCCGGCGGCGCTGCTCCCCGCCCCCCGTCACGCGAGGGCGGCGGTGCCGTCGTGTTCGATCCGGTCGGCGAGCGCCGACGCGGCGATCAGGGCCTGCCCGCGGCGGCGGGTGCGGTGGACGGCGACGGGGGTGCCGTCGGCGGTGGCGATGACGGCGTAGTGCGGGCGGCCGGTCAGTTCGATGAACAGCCACCGCAGGGCGAGCGCCAGGAGGGCGAGGGCGCCGACGAGCTCCCACAGCGCGGCGAGGACCCCGAGGAGGCCGGCGAGGAAGCGGTCGCCGGTCCGGCGCCTGTCGGGCTCTCCGTCGGCGGGCAGTCCGGCGCCGGCCCACACGACCCGCAGGCCGACCGGCCGGCCGTCCGGGGTGGTCACCGTGACCGGCGTCCCGTGCACGTTCTCGCCCCGGGCCCAGCTGCGGCGCCGCAGGGCGACCGCGTCGGCCCTTGCCCGCCGCCGCTGCTCCGCGCTGTCGCTCAGGCCCTTCCGGTACCGCTGCTCCCAGCTCCGCATGGGGTGCAGCGTAGGCGGACGGGGGAGCGGGCCGACAGGGCCGGCGGGCCGAGTTCAGCGGAGTTCAGTGGCCCGGTCGGGCCGGGGGCCGGGGCCCGGGTCAGCCGAGACGGACGGTGGTGCCGGTGGCGGCGGAGGCGCGGGCGGCCTCCAGGACGGTGAGGGCGGCGACGGCGTCGCGCGGGTCGACCGGCGGCGGGGTGCCGGGGGTGGCCAGGGCGGCGGCGACGCCCGCGTAGAAGGCGGGGTAGTCGCCGGGGTCGGTGGGCACCGTCACGGCGGACTCGTCGGTGCCGAGGACGCCGTCGCGGGCGGGGTCCTCGGTGCCCCAGGGGGTCGCGGCGGCGGGGTCGGGGCGCAGCCCGGAGCGCAGCGCGGCCTCCTGCGGGTCCATGCCCCACTTGACGTACCCGGCGGTGTCGCCGAGGACCCGCAGGTGCGGGCCGACGAGCGGGGCCACGGCGCTGGTCCACAGGTGGGAGCGGGTGCCGTCGGCGTGGGTGAGGGCGAGGAAGGCGTCGTCGTCGACCACCGCGCCGTCACGCCGGATGTCGATCTCGGCGTACACCGTGTCGGCCGGCCCGAAGAGCGTGAGCGCCTGGTCGACGAGGTGGCTGCCCAGGTCGTAGAAGGTGCCGCCGACCTCGGCCGGGTCGGCGAGCTCGCGCCAGCCCGCCTTGGGCTTGGGCCGGAAGCGCTCGAAGCGCGACTCGAAGCGGTGCACCCGGCCGAGCGCGCCCTCGCGGACCAGCCGGGCGGCGGTGAGGAAGTCGCCGTCCCAGCGGCGGTTCTGGAAGACGGTGAGCAGGGTGCCGCTCGACTCGGCGAGCGCGCAGAGTGCGCCGGCCTCGGCGGCGGTCCCGGCCAGCGGCTTGTCGACCACGGTGGCCAGCCCGGCGGTCAGGGCGGCGCGGGCGAGCGGGGCGTGGGTGCGGTTGGGGGAGGCGATGACGACCAGGTCGAGCGCCTCCGGGTCGGCGAGCAGCTGCTCGGGCGTGTCGACGGCGCGCGCCCCGGGGTGCTCGCGCCGCAGCTGCTCCCGGCGCTCCGGGTTGGCGGTGACCACCGCGTCCAGCCGGAGCCCGGGGGTGGTGGCGATGAGCGGGGCGTGGAAGGCGGAGCCGGCCAGGCCGTAGCCGATCAGACCGACGCGGAAGGGCGGGTGGCCGCCGGAGGGGCCGGTCGGCGGGACGGGGCGCGCGGAGGTCGTCATGCGGCCTACTCAACCACGGCGCGCCCGCCCGGCCCCGGATTCGGCGCCGCCACGGGGCGGGCCGTCGAGGGGGCACGTGCGGGCGCGCCGGGGGCGGGCGCCGTGCCGCCGCCGCGGTGGGGGGCGCGGCGGCGTGGCGTTCACGGTAGCGGGGTCGGACCCTGCTGCCGAAGGGGGAATCGCTGCGGTTAGGGGCGTCTTAAGGAGCCCTTGAGGAGGGCATGCCGAGCGGCCTCGGCGTCCCGGGGCGTCCCGGCGGGCGGGACGTACTGCCGTCGACCTGGTGTGCGGATTAGGCTGTGGCCCGGTTGGGGCAGCCAGCAGTACCCCCGGCGGTCCGGTGTCCCGAGGAGGGTCCGGCCGGTGGGAGGCGCAACGGTGACGGCGATGCGCCGCAATTTCGTACGACCATCGCCATCGCATGACATGGCAAGACTTCGGGAGACACGCACGTGGCAGACCGCAAGCCCATCGAGTCCTGGCTGACCGACATGGACGGTGTCCTCATCCACGAGGGCACCCCGATTCCGGGCGCGGAGGAGTTCCTGCGCCGGCTGCGGGAGTCGGGCAAGCCGTTCCTGGTCCTCACCAACAACTCCATCTACACCCCGCGCGACCTCAGCGCCCGACTGGCCGGCATGGGCCTGGAGGTGCCCGAGGAGTGCATCTGGACCTCCGCCCTGGCCACCGCCAAGTTCCTGAAGGGCCAGCGCCCCGGCGGCACCGCGTACGTGATCGGCGAGGCGGGCCTGACCACCGCGCTCTACCAGGCCGGCTACGTGCTGACCGACAACAACCCGGACTACGTCGTCCTCGGCGAGACCCGGACCTACAGCTTCGAGGCGCTCACCAAGGCGATCCGCCTGATCAACCAGGGCGCCCGCTTCATCTGCACCAACCCGGACGAGACCGGCCCGTCCACCGAGGGCGTGCTGCCGGCCACCGGTTCGGTCGCGGCGCTGATCACCAAGGCGACCGGCGTCGAGCCGTACTTCGTCGGCAAGCCCAACCCGCTGATGATGCGCGAGGCGCTCAACACGGCCGGCGCCCACTCGGAGACCGCCGTCATGATCGGCGACCGGATGGACACCGACATCGTGGCCGGCATGGAGGCCGGCATGGAGACCATCCTGGTGCTCACCGGCCTCACCGCCGCCGCCGACGTGGAGCGCTTCCCGTACCGGCCGACCCGGGTGGTCAAGTCGATCGCGGACCTGGTCGAGCTGATCTAGTCCCGAGCCGCTGTCGCGGGCCCCGCTCCCGGCCGGTCGTGTTCCGACGGCCGGGAGCGGGGCCCGTTCGCTCTGCGCCTCGGGACCGCCGGGGAAGGGGCCGGTTCGGCGGCGGGGGAGCCGGTTGTCGGTGGGCCTGTGTAGCGTTCGGGGTGAAAGAGGGCGTACGGCGCGAGGGGCGCGATATGCCCGCAGGTCGGGGCGGTGCGGCGGTGAGCGGCCGTCCGGTGGGAGGTAGAGGTCGTCGTGACGGACACGGTCGAGGCGGGGACGGTCGAGGCGAACGTGGGCGGGACGGAAGCGGGTGCCGGCCTGGAGCTGCCGGGTTCCTGGCAGGCGGTGCTGGGCGCCGAGACGGAGAAGCCGTACTTCGCCGAGCTGGCGGCCTTCGTGGCGGCCCAGCGCGCGGAGCACCAGGTCTTCCCGCCGAGCGGGCAGGAGTTCTCCGCGCTGGAGGCCACGCCGTACGAGAAGGTCCGGGTGCTCGTCCTCGGGCAGGACCCGTACCACGACGACGGCCAGGCCCACGGCATGAGCTTCTCGGTGCTGCCGGGCACCAAGACACCGCCGTCGCTGCGCAACATCTTCAAGGAGCTGGACGCCGACCTCGGCATCCCGGCGCCCGACAACGGCTACCTGATGCACTGGGCCGAGCAGGGCGTGCTGCTGCTCAACGCGGTGCTGACGGTGCGCGCGCACGAGGCCAACTCGCACAAGGCCAAGGGCTGGGAGAAGTTCACCGACGCGGTGATCAAGGCGGTGAGCGCGCGCGAGGAGCCGGTGGTCTTCGTGCTCTGGGGCAACTACGCGAAGAAGAAGCTGCCGCTGATCGACACCGACAAGCACGTCGTGGTCCAGGGCGCGCACCCGTCGCCGCTGTCCGCGAAGCTGTTCTTCGGCAGCCGGCCGTTCTCGCAGATCAACACCGCGCTGGAGGGCTTCGGGGTCGACGCGATCGACTGGCGGATCCCGGACCTCAAGCAGGCCTGAACCGCCGCACCCCCCGGCCCGTCCTGACGGAGCGTCTCCCGGTCCGTGAGAGCCCGCCGTTCACCCGATAGTGGGCGGCGGGCGGGGCCCCGTGTGCGAAGCTTGGGGCCGGCCGGGGTGGCCCGGACCGGGTCGGGGGAGGGGCGGTACGTGCGCCGAGTTGGGCGAGGGGCGGGGTTCCGGCTGGCCGCGGGGGCGGCGCTGCTGGGGCTGCTGGCGGCTGCCACGGGATGCTCGGGGGGCGGCGGAAGCACCTCCGGCGTCAAGGGCGCTTCCGGCGAAGGGAGTTCGACCGGGACGACGGCCGCGCCGACCGTACCGGCCGCATCGCCCGCGTCACCCGGGGCGGGTGCGGCCGCGCTGCCGCAGCTGCCCGGCCAGACCTTCTACGTCTCCGACCGGACCGCCGTCGCCCGTCAGTCGGCCGCCCTGCGCGGCCGGGGCCGGACGGCGGAGGCCGACACCCTGCTGCGGATCGCCGGCCAGCCGTCCTCGCAGTGGCTCGGCGACCAGGCGGCCCGGGACATCGCCGACCAGGTGAGCCGCCGCGCCGCCGAGGCCGACCGCACGCCGGTCTTCGTCGCCTACAACATCCCGCACCGGGACTGCGGTCTCTACTCGGCCGGCGGCGCGCCCGACGCCGCCGCCTACCGGGCCTGGATCACCGGCCTGGCGGAGGCCCTCGGCGACCGCCGGGCCTGGGTGGTGCTGGAACCGGACGCCATCGCGCACACCCTGGACAGCTGCGGGGTCAAGGGCGATGCCGCCGCCGAGCGGTACGGCCTGCTGGCCTTCGCCGTCCAGGAGTTGAAGAAGCGCCCGCGGGTGCGGGTCTACCTGGACGCCGGGAACCCCGGGTGGACGTCGGACCAGTCCGCGCTGGCCGAGGCGCTGCGCAGGTCGGGCATCGCGGCGGCCGACGGCTTCGCGGTGAACGTCTCCAACTTCTTCACCACCGACCGCAACGCCGCGTTCGGCGCCCAGCTGTCCGCCCTGCTGGACGGCAAGCACTTCGTCGTCGACACCAGCCGCAACGGCAACGGCCCGCTGGACTCCGAGGCGTGGTGCAACCCGCCCGGCCGCGCGCTCGGCGCGCCGCCCACGAGCGAGACCGGGCGGCCCGGCGTCGACGCGTACCTCTGGATCAAGAACCCGGGGGAGTCGGACGGCGAGTGCGGTCGCGGCGAGCCCCCGGCGGGCGAGTTCTGGCTCCCGTACGCGCTGGGGCTGGCGACGGCGGGTGCCGGCACCGGTACCGGCGGCGGCACCGGCACCGCGGGGTAGCGGCGGGCTGCGCCCCGCGCCCGCCGGCTCAGGGCGTGACCTGGATCCAGCGCGCGGGCGAAGGGGTGCCGGCGGCGTCCGTGACGAAGAGCATGTACCAGCCGGGCGGCAGCAGGTTCGGGTTGGCGGGCAGGGTGAGCGCGACGCCGTCCGCCGTGCGCGCGCCGATGTCCAGGGCCACCGAGCGCTGTTCGACGTCGGTGGCGTGGGTGACCGAACTCGGCCGGACCAGCTTGGCGGTGGCGATGCGGTCCGGCGCGGACGTGGCCACCCGGACGGTGCCGCCGAGCCTGGCGGCGGCCGGGGCGTCGGACAGCTCCGGCCGTTCGCCGCGGAACAGGTAGGCCGGACTGTAGATCTCGATCCGCTGCTCGAAGGTGCCCGGCTCGGTGCCCGCCTTGTCGTTGAAGAGCGGGTCGGAGCCGAGCACCGCCACCCGGCCGTCGGGCAGCAGCAGCGCCTCGGAGTGGTAGTTCCGGCCGACGGTGGGCTCGGCGGCGGTGGTGAAGGTGTTGGTGTCCGGGTGGTAGGTCTGCGCCTTGAGCAGGTCGCTGCGGTGCTTGCCCCGGTAGTCGCGCGAGCCGCCGGTGGTGAAGACGGTGTCGTCGGGCAGGATCACGCTGTTGAGGTAGCGGGTGCCGCCGGCCGGCAGGTCGGGGCCCGGGGTGAACGCGGGCTGCGCGGCGTTGAGATCGGCGATGTCCGTGCGGGCGGTGGAGAGCGGGGACTCGCCGACGCCCCCGCCGCCGAGCACCATCACCTTCTGCGCCTGCGCGGGCGGCAGCAGCACGGAGGCGGACGTCTCGGTGAGCTCCGGATCGCGCAGCCCGGGGACGGGCCGGAAGCTGTTGTCGGTGAGGTCCCAGAGCCCGGGCTCCCGGCCCTTGTCGGCGGGCCCGTAGCCGGCGTTCGAACCGGAGTAGAAGAGCCGGCCGGTCGCGGTGAGGAAGATCGACGGGTAGGTCGGGAAGTAGCGGTCCGGCGCCTTGGACCAGGTCTTGCGCGCCGGGTCGTAGATCTCGTTGTCGTTGCCGCTGAGGATCTGTCCGGTGTCGTCCAGCCCGGAGACGGTGACCACCCGGCCGTCGCCCAGCCCGGTCAGCGTCGGGTACCAGCGGGCGTAGGCCATGTCGGTGACCTGCTCGTACAGTTCGGTGTCCGGGTTGAACTCGAAGGCGGCGCGGATGCCCTGGTAGTCCTGCTTCTCCAGGGTCATCCGCTCGGCTGTGCCGTAGACGTTCCGGGCGTCGGCGCCGGTCAGGCCCTTGACCGTGAACTGGGCCGGGGCGTCCAGCACCGAGGCCCGGCCGGGGACCACCGCCTCCGCGAACACCCGGGTCTCGGCGGCCTTGACGACGGTCGCGGTGCCGGCGCCGGTCTTGGTCGCGGCGGGGACGGTGACGTCGTCGGTGGAGACGTACTCGCGGCCGTCCGGCGCGCGGAAGACGGTGCCCCTGGGGAGGGTGTGGGCGGCGTCCGGGTCCTCGTTGCGGATCCGCATGGTGCCCGCCGCCTTCTTCACCGCGCCGTCCAGCGCCTCGTAGCGGCGGGTGCCGCCGGCCACCAGCATCCGGCCGTCGGGCAGCGCGGTGTGGCCGCCGCAGAACATGTCGGCGGGGGTGGGGACGTTCTTGTAGGTGTTGGCGACCGGGTCCCAGAGCAGGCTCCTGAAGGTGCCGGCGTCGAAGTTCTTCTGGTTGTTGCCGGAGCCGGCGATGATCAGGACCTTGCCGGTGCGCAGCAGCGCGGCGTGGATGGCGTTGATCCGGAACTCGGCGGGGAGCACCAGGGTCTGCCAGTGGCCGTACTCGGCCTTGTAGGCGGGGCGGTTGATCACGTAGTGGTGGTACTGGTCGTTGGCGAAGCCGAGGACGGCGGGCGCGTTCATCCCGGCCACGGTCAGGGCGACGGTGCTGCCGAGGGCGAAGCGCCGGGTGCGGCCGGTGTGGCGGATCTTCACGGTGGTTCGTCATCCCCTCGTGGCGGGCGTGGCCGCGGGTGCGGGCGTGGACTCGGACCCGGGATCGGACCCGGGTTCGGGAGCGGGTTCGGGAGCGGGATCGGACCCGGGTTCGGGAGCCGGGCCGAGCGAGAGGGTGGAGACGGGCCGGGCCCGGCGGCGCTGCACGGCGTCCGCGGCGAGCAGCAGCATCGGCAGCAGGCTGAGGAGGAGGGCCAGGCAGGCCCAGGTCCGCATGGCGATGTGGTCGTGGCCGGTCAGGAAGGAGGCCGCGACGGCGCCGCCGAAGACCAGCGCCCAGAAGAGGTGGAGGCGGAAGGTGCGGATCCGGTCGGGGCTGGCCGACTCGCCCTTCGGCGTCACCACGAACCGGCTGCGGATCCGCAGCAGGGTCTGCAGCAGCGAAGCGGCGTAGATCGGCCCGCACAGCGCCGACATCACCATGCCCGCCACGCCCGACGATCCGGCCGGCTCGTGCGGGCTCACGTTGTGCTTGCGGTTCCAGGTGTAGAGCAGCATCTGCAGCGCGGCCGCGTCGCTGTAGAGCGCCATCCACAGCTCGGAGGACACATGCACGCCCGAGGCGCCGAAGCCCAGGTAGAGCACGCTGGACACCCCGCCGAGCAGCCAGGTCAGCGCGGCCATCGGGTAGTAGGAGACCATCAGCGTGTAGTTCAGCAGCCGGCCCGGTGACAGCCCCCACGCCGCCCGCCAGTACTGGGTCAGCAGGGTCTCGTAGGTGCCCCGGCTCCAGCGCAGCTGCTGGGAGAAGAAGTCCGTCCACGACGACGGCCCCTCGCCGACCGCCAGCACGTCCGGCGTGTAGACCGACTTCCAGCGCTCGCCGGTGGCCGGGTTGCGGTGCCGGTGGAACTCCAGGCCGGTGGCCATGTCCTCGGTGACCGAGTCGTACAGCCCGCCGATCGAGCGCAGCGCCCCGATCCGGACGGCGTTGTTGGTGCCGACGAACATCGGTGCGCCGTAGCGGTTCCCGGCCCGCTGGATCAGGGCGTGGAAGAGGTACTGCTGGCTCTCCGAGAACTTGGTGACCAGCGAGCCCGAGGTGCGGTAGTTCCCGTACACCTGCGGGCCGACGACGAACGCGACGTCGGGGTCGCGGAAGTAGCCGAGCATGCGTTCGCAGAACTCGGGCAGCGGCACGTGGTCGGTGTCCACCGAGACCCAGAAGTCGTAGTCGGCGCCGTACGCCTGGAGCCAGCTGTTGTAGTTGCCGTGCTTGGTCCGGGCGCGGAACCGGCCCTTGGGCGTGTTCCACTGCGGGATGTCGTCCCGGCTGAAGTGGCGCACGCCCAGCCCGTCGCAGAGATCGCGCATGGCGGGATCGTTCCCCTCGTCCAGCAGCCAGACCTGGAAGGGGCCGTCGTGTCGGACGGCCAGCGCGGCGGTGAGCGTGGCGCGCACCATCTCGGGCGGCTCCTTGCCCGGGACGAAGGTGGTGAGGAAGGCGACCCGGGTGCCGCGTTCGGGCGTCACCGGGACCGGGTCGCGGGCGGCGAGCGTCGCATGGGCGTTGGAGACGACGTTGACCAGCCGGAACACCTCGACCAGCGCGATGATCGCGATCATCACCTTGTCGCCGGCGAGCAGCCAGGTGTCGGTCTCGCCGGGGCGGACCGGCCAGTGGCCCGGCTGGAGCAGCCAGACCAGCAGCACGCCCTCGACCAGGGGCGCGGCCAGCAGGAGCAGCGTGGCCCGGACGCGGTGCGGTTCGCGGCTCAGCAGGCTGCGGTACCGCACCCGGTACGGCTCCTCGGCGGCGGTGACCTCCTCCGCGCGGCCGGCGAGCCGGCTGAAGTAGGCGTAGTCGTAGGGGGCTTCGGGAACGGCGATCGGTTCGGGAGCGGGGGGCGACTCCGCGGCGGGGGGCGGTAAGGGTGCCGGAACGGGGGGTTCCGCGCCCTTCGCCCGACGCGAGAACGGCCCGGTCATGTGCGCTCCCCCCGTGGCCGGCCGCGCGGACCCGCCTCTTCGTGCGTGCTCCGACCAGGGGTGTGCGATCCGGTGCTTCGCACGGTCGCCCGGCGGTTCCGGTGATTCCGGACCGTCAATCACTAAAACGTGTACGATCGATCGAGGTGTGTGACGGTGCGGCGGCGTCGAATGCGGGATCCCCGCGGTGCCCCCGGACTCCCTTCCGGGGAAACCGGACCCCCTGGCTTCCCCAACTGTCGCGGAGGGTGCGCCCGATTGCAACCGGTCAGGGGAATGACCAGCGCGTGGACCGGTGAATATGGCGATTCCCGGCCAATTGCCCGCATGTCGGTGTTATAGCGGCGAATCATCGGCCGCCCTTTCCGGACCATTCGATTCCGCGGGTGGCTCGGCGGGCGGGTGGTATGGGGCCGGCCGCCATAGCAGGATGGGCTGATGCATCGTCCGGGCACATGTCGCAGCCCGCACGTCCGGCCTACGGTTCCGGCATCCGCCCTCGCGGCACCCCCGGGTCGCCGACCGGATCGCGCCCGGATCGCCGTGCCGCCCGGCGCCGGCCCACAGGAGGTAGTCCAGCATGAGCCAGCCCGAGAGCCCGATCGACCACTTCGCCGGGGCCGAGACCGAGCACGGGACCGAGCCCGAGCCCGAGCCCGAGCCCGGGGCCGAGACCGAGCCCGAGACCGGGGCCGGTGCCGGGACCGCTCCGGAGCGGATCGCCGTTCCGGTCCCCGGCGGGGAACTGTCCGTGCTCCGCTGGCCGGCCACCGTGCCCGGCGCGCCGACCGTCGTGGCGGTGCACGGCATCACCGCCAACGGCCTCGCCTGGTTCGAGGTGGCCCGCCGGCTGGCCGGGCGGGCCACCCTGCTCGCGCCGGACCTGCGCGGGCGCGGCGCCAGCCGCGACCTCGGCGGGCCGTACGGACTGGCCCGCCACGCCGACGACGTGGCGGCCCTGATCGGCGGGCTCGGCCTGGGGCCGACCGTCGTCGTCGGGCACTCCATGGGTGCCTGGGTGGCGGCCCTGGCGGCCGTCCGCCACCCGGAGCTGGTCGGCCGGGTGGTGCTGGTCGACGGCGCGGTCAGCTTCCCGCCGCCCGAGGGCGTGAGCGAGGGCGACGCCCTGGCCGCCGTGCTCGGACCGGCGCTGGCCCGGCTGTCGATGACCTTCCCCGACCGGCAGGCGTACCGCGATTTCTGGCAGCGGCACCCGGCCTTCGTGGGCGGCTGGTCCGCCGGGATCGACGCCTACACCCAGGGCGACCTCGTCGGCGAGGAGCCCGAACTGCGCTCCTCCTGCGTGCTGGCGGCGGTCGAGACCGACGGGGCGCAGGTCCTGCTGGACCGGGACGCGGCCGCCGCCGTGCACCGGCTGCCCTGCCCGGGCGAGCTCATCTGGGCGGAGCGCGGTCTGCTGGACGAGCCGCAGGGTCTCTACGACGAGAAGCGGCTCGCCGCCGCCGGGCTGGACGGCACCCACCCGGTCCCGGCCTCGGTGGTGCCGGACACCAACCACTACTCGATCCTCTGGGGCGGCGCCGGGGCCGGGACGGTGACCCGCGCCGTGCTCGGCGGGCCCTGCGGCTCAGATCGCTAGCCGGCCGCGCCGAGGAAGGACTCCCAGCCGCCGGCCGGTGCCTGCCCGACGTTGAGGGTGCGCAGCTTGCGCAGGGTGGACTGGTCCTGGACCTCCAGCCACTCGACGAGCTGCTTGAAGGAGACCAGCCGGACCTCGGGCCTGCTCGCGACGGTCTTCAGCACCTCCTCGACGGCGTCCATGTAGATGCCGCCGTTCCACTGCTCGAAGTGGTTGCCGATGAAGAAGGGCGCGCGGTTGCCGTTGTAGGCGCGGTCGAACCCGGCCAGGTAGGCGTCCCGGGCCTGGGCGCGCCACTCGTCGTACTTGGCCGGGTCCCCCTTGGTGGTGCCGGACGACTGGTTGGCCAGGATGTTGTAGTCCATGGAGAGCACCTGGAAGGAGTGCCCCGGGAAGGGGATGCTCTGCAGCTGGAGGTCCCAGATCTTGCCGTCCTGCACCTTCTGCGGCCAGATCTGCTGGCCGCCCGAGGAGCTGGCGTCGTACTTCCACCCCAGGTTGGCGATGGTCGGCAGCAGGGCCTTCTGCCCCTCCAGGCAGGGGGTGCGGCCGCCGATCAGCTCCTTCTTGTAGTCGAAGGGGAGCGGGTCGACGTCGGTGAAGCCGGTGTTGGTCCGCCACTGGGTCACGAAGCCGACGGCCTGGTCTATCTCGCTCTGCCAGTCCTCGGGGGTCCACTTGTTGACGCCGTTGCCGTCCGAGCGGGTCGAGCAGAAGTGGCCGTTGAAGTGGGTGCCTATCTCGTGGCCGGCCAGCCAGGCCTGGCTGATGAGCTTGAGGGTGGTCTTCACCGCACCGTCCGACAGGTAGGGGATGTCGGAGGCGCCGACCGCGTGCTTCGGCGGGTGGTAGAGGTCGGCCTTGCCCTTGGGCAGGGCGTAGATGCCGGAGAGGAAGAAGGTCATCGAGGCCTTGTGCTCCTCGGCGAGCTTGAGGAACCGGGGGAACTGGCCGTCCTCGGTGCCACCGGCGCCGTCCCAGGAGAAGACCACGAACTGCGGCGGGCGCTCGCCCGGCTTGAGCTTCTCGGGCTTGGGCTGGTTCGGCTGCGGTCCGGTGTCGGAGGTCGAGCCGTCACCGATCGGCGTGCCCTTGGCCGGGGTCCCGGTGGGGGTGCCGGTCGTGGTCGGCCCGGAGCTGCCGGTGCCGGTCGTGGAGGCGGCGGCGGAGCCCGGCGCCGATCCGGTGGGACCGGCCGGCCCCGAGCCGCCCCCGGAACAGGCCGCCACCGCTCCGAGAGCCGCCGTCGCGGCGGTGGCTGTGAGCACGGTCCTGCGCGAGATGCTGCCCATCGTCTCCCCTGGATCGTCCGGACCGGGTGGTGATCACGGCCGGAGCCGCATCGGTCATATCAGACAATTGATTGATTATCCGTCGTTAGCATGTCACGCGGCCGCGGGGGTCACCAAAGCCCGGAGGGTCCGCCGGGACTGAACACGCGGGGCACACCCGTGCGGTATGCGAAGAAATGTCTTCTGTTGCCGTCCTGTGACGCTTCGCCCGTTCGTCGCAGGCGTTCTCGCGAGCACCGGGGCGGCGTCGGGGCGGCGTCGGGGAGTGTCAGGGGGTGTCGGGGGGTGTCGGGGCCGCCGGGGGAGGGGCGGGCGCGCGCGTCAGTCGAGGGCGAGCCGGCGGTTGCGGCGGACGACCCGCGCGATGGCCGTGCTCACCACGGTGGCGGCCGTGCAGGAGACCGCGAGGCTCAGCCAGGCCGTCTCGAACCAGTGGCTGTTGAGCCAGCCCAGCGTCACGATGTAGGCCGCCCAGATCATCGCGGCCAGCGCCGACCACCGCAGGAAGCGGTGGGGATGGGCGGGGGAGTGGCCGATGGCCAGGTCGAGCACGGTCCGCCCGGCGGGCACGAAGCGGGCGATCACCACCATGGCGGCCGCCGCCCGGGTGGTGCGACCGTCCAGGGTCTGCTGGACCCGGGCCACGCTGGCCGCCAGTTTCGGACGGTGTTCGAGGCGCCGGCTGACCATCGGCGCGCCGCGCCGGGCCAGCCGCAGCAGCAGCAGATCGCCGAGGAAGGAGGCGGTGGCCACCCCGAGCCCGAGCAGCACGGGGGCGCCGTCTATCTGGGCCGTCTTGAGCACCGCGAGGATGACCAGGCTCCCGCTGGGGAGGAAGGGGAGGAAGGCGTCACCGAGGACGGCGCAGAGCGCCAGGGCGCAGATCCACGAGGATCCGACCAGCGCCGCGATGTCCATGTTCCCTACTCCCTCCAGGCTGCCCGGGGGAGCAGTGGTTGCAAGGGACAACGCTAGCGCCTCGACTTTTCATGCCATGAAGCACCCCGGGCGTTGTGGCGGGAGTCACGTCCGGGGCGGCAATGGCACGAGCCCCCGGGGCGGGGTGCCGCTCCGGGGGCTCGCGGGGATCGGTCGGCGCTGGTCCAGCCCGACGACCTTGCTGGTGAGTGCGGATCCGGTTGGGTGATCCGCCTGGGACCCAGCCTGCCGGAAGCCGGCCGCCGACCGCGAGACCCCGGGCTGGCGACTTCCCGCGCTGGCGTGAAGTCGCCACGGGTGTTCGTCCGCTGGCTCTGAGTCAGCCCGCCCGTCGCGGGCCGGTCCGTCGGATCGGGGAACAAGCGAGCCCCGGACCGGGGTTGACCCATGTCGGCACCGGCGGCGGCAGCGACCGTCCCCGGTGCGAAATCCGGTGAACCGCACCGGTGGACGGGACCGACCACGGCCAGGAGGACGGACGGCATGACGACCGAGGACAGCCAGGAGAGCCGGCGGGAGAACGGGGCCGGACCGCACCCCGCGGACGCGATCCGGGGCACCGTCCGGGGAACGGCGCCCGCTCCGCTGTCGATCCTGGACCTGGCCACCGTGGGGGCGGGCGACACCCCCGCGCAGGCGCTCGCCGCGACCACCACCCTCGCCCGCAGTGCCGAACAGTGGGGCTACCACCGCTTCTGGGTGGCCGAGCACCACGGCATGCCCGGCGTCGCCAGCTCCACGCCCGCCGTCCTGCTCGCCCACCTCGGGGCCCACACCACCACGCTGCGCCTCGGCTCCGGCGGCGTGATGCTGCCCAACCACGCCCCGCTGGCGATCGCCGAGCAGTTCGGCCTGCTGGAGGCGCTCCACCCCGGCCGGATCGACCTCGGCCTCGGCCGGGCCCCCGGCACCGACCAGGCCACCGCCCGGGCCCTGCGCCGGGGCCTCGGCGAGGGCGCCGACGACTTCCCCCGCCAGCTCGCCGAGCTGACCCACTTCCTGGACGGCAGCTTCCCCGCCGGGCACCCGTACGAGCGGCTCACCGCCGTGCCGAAGGGGGAGGGACGCCCGCCGGTCTGGCTGCTCGGCTCCTCCGGCTTCAGCGCCCAGCTGGCCGGCCGGCTCGGCCTGCCGTTCGCCTTCGCGCACCACTTCAGCAGCGCGAACACCCTCCCGGCGCTCGACCTCTACCGCTCGGAGTTCCGCCCCTCGGCCGTCCTGGACGAGCCGTACTCGGTGATCGGGGTGAGCGCGGTCGCGGCCGACGACGAGACCTCCGCCCGCCGCCTCGCCCGCTCCGCGGCGCTCGGCATGCTGCGTCTGCGCCGGGGCGACCCGGGCCCGATCCCCACCCCCGAGGAGGCCGAGGCCTACCCGTACAGCCCGGTGGAGGCGGACTTCATCGACGACTGGCTGGGCAATGTGGTCCTCGGCGCGCCGGGCGCGGTGGCCGACGGCCTGGAGGCGCTGCGCAAGCGGACCGGGGTGGACGAGCTGATGGTGACCTCGCACGTCCACGGCAGCGAGGCGCGGCTGCGCTCCTACGGTCTGATCGCCGAGGCGTACGGCCTGACCGCGACCACCTGACACCGGCCAGGCCTGACCGGCCTAACGCCCGCCCCGGTCCTCCCGGTCCTCCCGGTCCTCCCGGCCGTCGCGGAGTATCGCGGCGACCAGTTCGGCCTCGCCGGGGCGGGCGAAGTACCAGCCCTGGGCGGTGTCGCAGCCGGTGAGCCGCAGCCGTTCGGCCTGGGCGGCGCTCTCGATGCCCTCGGCGGTGACGGTCAGGCCGAGGGTGTGGGCGAGCTGCACCATCGCACCGACGATCTGCTCGTCCGCGTCGCTGCGCCGCGAGCGGAGCTCGGGGAGCTCCGGTCGGCCGCCGCTCGGCGCCGGGTCGCGGAACCCCTCGATGAAGGTGCCGTCCAGCTTCAGCACGTGCACCGGGAGCCGGGAGAGGTAGGCCAGGTTGGAGTAGCCCGTCCCGAAGTCGTCGATCGCGATCCGCACACCCATGTCGGCGAGCGCCTGGAGCGCCTGGAGCGGGCGTCCGCCGGGGCCGAGCAGCGCGCTCTCGGTGATCTCCAGCTGCAGCAGCCGGGCCGGCAGGCCGGTGCGGTCGAGGGCCTGGGCGACGTCGGCGACCACGTCGGAGTCCCAGATCTGGCGGGCGGCCAGGTTGACGCTCACGAAGGTCTCGGTCTCGGGGAACTCGGTGAGCCAGCGCCGCGCCTGGCGGCAGGACTCCTCCAGCACCCACTTGCCGAGCGGCACGATCGCCCCGGACTCCTCGGCGAGCGGGATGAAGCGGTCCGGCGAGAGCGTCCCGTAGCGGGGGTGGCGCCACCGGACCAGGGCCTCGGCGCCGTGCACCGCGCCGTCGGCGAGGCCGACCAGCGGCTGGTACTCGATGGTGAACTCGCCGCGTTCCAGCGCGGGGCGCAGCGCGGTGGCGAGCAGTTGGCGGGTCAGCTGGTGGGCGCCCCGGTCGGGGTCGTAGAGGGTCCACCGGGCGCGGCCGTCGGCCTTGGACCAGTACAGGGTGGCGTCGGCGTCCTTGACCAGGTCGGTGGGCGTGGTCTCGTGCACGGAGCGTTCGACGACGCCGACGCTGGCGGTGACCACCAGCCGGTGGCCGGCCACGTCGAAGGGGCGCTCCAGGGCGTCGAGGATCCGGGCGGCCAGGTCGGTGAGCTGGTCGCTGCCGCGGCTGTCGGGCACCAGGACGGCGAACTCGTCGCCGCCCATCCGGGCGACCAGCCGGGCGCCGTGCGCGGAGAAGCCGCGCCGCAGCCGGGTCGCGACGGCGATCAGCAGCTGGTCGCCGATGTGGTGGCCGAGGGCCTCGTTGATCGCGGCGAACCCGTCCAGGTCCAGGTAGCAGACGCCGATCCGGGGCCCGTCGGTCCCCGTTCCCGCGCCCACGCCGGCGCCGAGCGGGTCGGTGGCCCGGTCGGGGGTCAGGCAGGCGGCGTCGAGCCGTTCGAAGAAGTAGGTCCGGTTGGGCAGCCGGGTCAGCGGGTCGTGCAGGGCCTGGTACTCCAGGCGGTCGCCGAGCCGGCGCTGCTCGGTGATGTCCTCGACCAGGGCGAGCGTGTAGAGCGGGCCGCCCTCGGCGTCCCGGATCAGCGAGACGGTCACCTTGCTCCAGACCGTCCGCCCCGCGCGGTGCTTGAGCTGCTTCTCGACCCGGAGCCGGTCGTGCTCGCCGTGGACGAGCGCGCGGAACAGCCGGCGCGGCATGCCCTCGGGGTCGACGATCTCGTGGATGTGGGTCCGCACCAGTTCGTCGACGGTGCGGCCGGTCAGCGCGGCGAAGGCCGGGTTGACCTCGATGATCCGGTCCTCGGGGTCGATGAGGGCCATCCCGATGCCGGCGTCGCTGAACGCGGCCCGCAGCCGGGACTCGCTGGCCCGCAGGGTGGCCAGATCCCGCTCGTCGGCCTCGTCGGTCTCGTCGGCCGGCCGGCCGTTCGCCCCGGAGCCGTTCGCACCGGGGCCGTCCGCCACGTGGTGGGTGCCGCCGGGGGAGAGCGGGGCCGAGCAGGCGGGGCAGCGGTGGGTGGCACCGTCGTCGGCCAGGGCGGCCCGGGCCGTGCCGTTGACCGTGCCCTCGGCCGGGGCGGTGTGCGCGTCGGCCCCCTCGTTCTGGCCCGGCACGGCATGCTCCCGTCCGCTGCTGACGCTTGACGCTGGTCCGGCCGGTCACCCGACTTCGGCGGCCGGCTCCGCACTCTGCCGCGCTCGCGGAGGTCGGACTCCGTGCGGACGCTCGGGACGGAGCGGCCGGATGGGAGCCCCCCTGAGGAACCGTGAGGAACAGGGCGCTGCGGCCGATCATAGGACGCGACGGCAACGCGCGGTGACCGCCGCCAGGGTGATTCGCCTGGTTTGGGCGTGAGTGTGGTGATACATGCGGACGCCCCTGGTGCACATCACATGATGTGCACCAGGGGCGTGTGCTCCGGGAGAGCGCCCTGCGGACCCCGGCCGAGCACCGGACGCGCGCCGGGCCGGGGTCGTCGGGTGGGACGCCCGGGGGAGGTCAGCCGGCCAGGTTGGCCGTGAGGGTGATGGTGGTGCCGGTCAGGGCCTGGCTCACCGGGCAGTTCGCCTTGGCGTCCTCGGCGGCCTTCACGAAGCCGGCCTCGTCCAGCCCGGGCACCTCGCCGGTGACCGTGAGGTGGATGCCGGTGATGCCGGTGCCCGGCTGGAAGGTGACGTCGGCCTGGGTGTCGAGCTTGGTGGGCGGGGTGCCCGCGCCGGTCAGGCCGTGCGAGAGGGCCATCGAGAAGCAGGCCGAGTGCGCGGCCGCGATGAGCTCCTCCGGGCTGGTCTTGCCGTTCGGGGCCTCGGCGCGGGCCGGCCAGGAGACCGGGTACTCGCCGATGCCGGACGACGCGAACGTCACCTGGCCCTTGCCGTCGACCAGGTTGCCTTCCCAGGCGGTGCGGGCGGTGCGGGTGGTTGCCACGATCGGGACCTCCGTTACTGAGGAACTGCTGATTCGTCACGTCCGGTCATGCCGCAGGCCAGCCTACGGGCAGGTCGGGGGCGGGCCACAAGTAGCGCACCGGTCCGTCGCGTCCGAAAATCCCCCAGCCGTCCCGGCGGCCCGGGCCGTCCGTGGGCGGACCCCGGCAGCTCGGGGCGCCGTCCGGCGGTCGGTCCGTGTGCCGTCCGGATCGTGGACGATTGGGCCGAATGGTGCGGGCCCGCGCCGGGCGCCCTGTTAGATTGGCCCGGGCCCGGGCCCGGCCGCCGCACGGTCGGGCGCAAGACCGAGAGAGCCGCGGAGCCGCCCCGATGACGGACCACCCCACGACCCCCGACGCCGGACTGCCCGAGGGGGTCGACGACGCCGTGCGGGCCGAGCTGACCAGCCTGCGCGAGAGCATCGACAACATCGACGCCGCGGTGGTCCACATGCTGGCCGAGCGCTTCAAGGCGACCCAGCGCGTCGGCCGGCTCAAGGCCGAGCACAAGCTCCCGCCGGCCGACCCGGCCCGCGAGCGCACCCAGATCAAGCGCCTGCGCGAGCTGGCCGCCGGTGCGCACCTGGACCCGGTGTTCGCGGAGAAGTTCCTGAACTTCATCATCGCCGAGGTGATCCGGCACCACGAGGCCATCGCGAGCGACACCGTGGCCGGTGGGAACGCCTCCGCCTGAGGGCGCGACCGGCCGGGCCGGGAGCACCCGGAGACGCCCGGTCCGGGCCGGTGGGATGTCTGACGAGGGTAAAAGCCCGATTTCGCCTGGAAACCCGGTTGGCGTAGCGTGCAGGTTCCCCCGCAGCCTGAGAGTGGAGCAGCGACGATGGCGGTGAACCTGCCCGATACGCACGGCGGCGAAGCAGAGGCAGGACCCGCCGCCCCGAGCGGGGGCCGGGCCGAGGCCCGGCGGGCGCGCCGTGCCGCCGAGGGGCGTCGGGTCAGGCCGCCGAAGGCCCGCCGCCCGGGCCGCCGGACGCGCCCGTGGTGGATCGAGATCCCGGCCATGGCGGCGGTCGGCCTGGTGGTCGCGCTGCTGATCAAGACCTGTCTGTTCCAGGTGTTCACCATCCCCTCGGGGTCGATGGAGAACACCCTGCGGGTCGGCGACCGGGTCGGCGTGAACAAGTTCGCCCCGCTGACCGGCTGGGAGCCGGAGCGGGGCCAGCCGGTGGTCTTCAAGGACCCGGGCGACTGGCTGCCGCCGCAGCCGACCGGCGGGAACCCGGTCACCAACGCGCTGGGATCGGTGCTCTCCTTCGTCGGCCTGGTGCCGCCGAAGGACGACAACTACCTGGTCAAGCGCGTCATCGCGACGGGCGGGCAGACGGTGCAGTGCTCCGGCAGCACGCTGACCGTCGACGGCGCCGCGGTCGACGAGCCCTATCTGCACCCCGGGGACGACTCCTGCGCCGGGCTGGACTTCGGTCCGGTGACGGTGCCGCAGGGCCACGTCTGGGTGGAGGGCGACCACCGCAGCGACTCCGCGGACTCGCGCTACCACCAGCGCGGCCCCGGTGGCGGGGCCGTGCCGGTGGACAACGTGGTCGGCCCGGTGTCGGCCGTCGTGTGGCCGCTCGGCCACCTCGACTGGTTCGGCTGGGTCGGCCGCTGATCCCGGAGCGGGCCGCGGCGCACCCTCCCGGACACCCGGCCGGCTAACGCCGGCCCTGCTCCCGGCCGAGGTGGGCCTCGGTGTCGGCCTCGGCGGCCCGGGCGAGCCGCTCGCCGAGGGCCGTCGCCCCGGCCGGTATCGCCTCCGGCGCGGCGGCCTCCGCCGACAGCGGCCCGGACCGCTCCGGCCCGGCCGGTTCGGCGGACCTTCCGGTCCCGGCGGACTTTCCGCTCTGGGCGGCGAACGCCCCGGCCAGGACCAGCAGGCCGCCGGCCATCTGCGGCAGGCCGAGGTGCTCGCCGAGCAGGACCCAGGCCAGCACGGTGGCCACGACGGCCTCCAGGTTGGCCACCACCCCGGCGACCGGCGGTGACAGGTGCTGGACGGCGACGACGCCGGTCAGATAGGCGAGCACGGTCGCGACCAGCACCATCCAGGCCGCCGGGATCAGCGCGGGCAGGGTGTGCCCGTTCATCACCACGTCCCCGCCGAGCTTGTCCCAGTCGGCCTCCCAGGGGCGGGTCACGGCGGTGAGCACGACCGAGCCGATCAGCAGGCCGTAGGCGCTGACGGCGATCGGATCGACCGGGCGCTCGCCCCGGCTTCCGGCGTCGGCGAGCACGAAGTAGCCGACCTGGCAGCAGGCCGCGCCCAGGGCGAACAGGACGCCGAGCGCGTCGAAGCTCAGGCCGTTCCAGACCTCGACCACGCAGGCGAGCCCGGCGACCGCGACGCCCGCGCCGATCGCCGAGCCGCGGCTGATCGGCCGGCGCTGGACGAACCGTACGTAGCCGAGCAGCAGCGGCGGGCCGAGGTACTCGATCAGCAGGGCGACGCCGACCGGTATCCGGGAGATCGCCGCGAAGTAGCAGGCCTGGACGCCGGCCACGGCGAGCAGGCCGAAGCCGATCAGCAGGCCGGGCCGGCGCCGGACGGCATCGCGGTGGCGGTAGGCCAGCGGCAGCAGCACGACGGCGGCCCCGGTGACCCGGAGCCAGACCACGTGGAGGGGGGAGAGCCCGGCCTCGATCAGTGGTTTGGCCGCGGTGCCGGAGCCGCCGAAGGCGAACGCGGAGACGAGGGCGAGGGTGAGACCGAGGGTCCGGCCGGAGGAGCGGCCGAGCAGGGGGTTGGAGCTGTGCACCGACGAATTCTGACAGTCGTACCGTCATTCGGTAAGGGGTCATTCCATCATTCGGTCCTGCCCGGCACGGAGCGCGAGCGTCCGCCGCCCAGCGGCCCACCCGCGCCCCGACCCCGTCGACTACCCCCCGGTTCCGGTCCCCGTCCCGGCGCCGACGCCCGCGTCCGTCCCGGTGCCGCCGCCGGTCCCCGAGCCCGAGCCGGAGCCCGAGCCCGAGCCGCCGGTGCCCCCGGTCGGCGGCGGGGCGGTCGGCCCGGTGGTGGGGCCGGTGCTCGGCACCGGCGGCTTGGTCGGCTTGGTGCTCGGCTGCGGCGTCGTCGGCTGGGTCGGCGTGGTGCCCGTGCCACCGGACCCGGACCCGGAGCCGCCCGAGCCCGAACCGGAGCCGGAACCCGAGCCGGAACCCGAGCCGGAACCGGAGCCCGAGCCGCCGGTGCCCCCGGTCGGCTGCGGCGGAGTGGTCGGCCCGGTCGACGGCGCGGTGGTCGGTGCCGAGCCCTGGTCGCCGGAGGAGCCGGAGCCGCCCTGCCCGGCCGGGGACGACGGCCCGCCGGACGGCGTCGCCGACCCGTCGGGGGTGCTCGACGGAGTGCTCGAAGGACCGGACGAGGAGCCGGAGCCCGAGGAGCCCGAGCCGCTGCGCGCGGAGTCGTCCGCACCCGAGGGCGCCGGGAAGTCGGCGACCGGCTGCCCCTTCAGGGCGGCCTTCATGTAGCTGGTCCAGATCTGCGCGGGGTACTGGCCGCCCGCCGCGCCGTCGATCCCGCCGGTGCCGCTCAGGCTGACCTGCGCGCCGGTGTCCGGGTCCTGGCCGAACAGCGCGACCGAGGTGACCAGCTCGGGGGTGTACCCGACGAACCAGACCGACTTCTGGTCGTCGGTCGTACCGGTCTTGCCCGCCGCCGGCCGGCCCAGCGCCTTCGCGCGCCAGCCGGTGCCGCCCTGGTCGCTCACCACGCCCTGGAGCATCGAGGTGACCTGCCGCGCGGTCTGCTCGCTGACCGCCTGGGTGGCCTTGTGCGCGGGCAGCTCGACGGGCTCGCCCTCGCGGTCCACCGACTGGACCAGCCACGGGGTGATCTGCTTGCCGCCGTTGTCCAGCGTGGCGTACACGCCCGCCAGGTCGAGCACGCTCGGGGTGGCGGTGCCCAGCGGGATCGAGGGCACCGGGTCCAGCCCGGGGGTGTTGCTGGGCAGGCCGAGCGCGATCGAGGTGTCCCGCACCTTGCTCAGCCCGGTGTCCTGGGCGAGCTGGGCGAACGCCGAGTTCACCGACCAGTCGGTGGCCTGCTGCAGGGTGATCTGGCCGTAGCTCTTGTCGCCCTCGTTCGGCGGCGCGTACGGGGTGCCCTTGCCGCCGCGGACCTTGCGGCCGCTGGTGCCGTCGTAGACGGTGCGCGGGGTGATGGTCTGGCCGGACTGGGTCTTGGCGTTGTTCTCCAGCGCCGCCGCCAGCGCGATCGCCTTGAAGGTCGAGCCCGCCTGGTAGTCCCGCCGGGTCGCGTTGTCGACGTAGTGCTTGGTGTAGTCGACGCCGCCGTAGAGGGCGACCACGGCACCGGTCTTCGGGTCCACGGAGACGGCGCCGGGCTGGGCCGCGGCGTCCTTCTTCCGCTTCTCCGGGTTCAGGGTGTCGTGCAGCTGGCCCTGGACGGCGCTCTCCAGGGCCTGCTGGCGGCCCGGGTCGACGGTCAGCTTGATCGTGTAGCCGCCCTTGGCCAGCTCCGACTCGCTGATGATCTGGTTGGTGGTGAGGTACTCGGTCGCGGCGTTGACCAGGTAGCCGGCCTGACCGGACAGCCCGAGCTGCGCCTGCGGGTCCTTGACCTCGGGGAAGGTGGTGGCGGCCCGCTCCTCGGCGGAGAGCCAGCCCTCCTTCACCATGCCGTCGAGCACGTAGTTCCAGCGGTTGACGGCGTTCTGCTTGCCCGCCGGGGTGGCGGTGGCCACGTCGTAGGCGCTCGGGGCGTTCAGCAGCGTGGCCAGGTAGGCGCCCTGGGCGGCGTTGAGCTCGGAGGCGTCGATGCCGAAGTACTGCTGCGCGGCGGCCTGGATGCCGTAGGCGCCGCGCCCGTAGTAGGAGGTGTTGAGGTAGCTGGAGAGGATCTCGTCCTTGCTCTCGGTGGCATCCACCTTGATCGCGATGAAGAGTTCCTTCACCTTGCGCGATATCGACTGCTTCTGGCTCAGGTACGTGTTCTTCACGTACTGCTGGGTGATCGTCGAGCCGCCCTGGGTGCCCTCGCCCTTGGCGGTGTTGACGGCGGCGCGGACCAGGCCGGGCACGTTGACCGCGCCCTCGTGGTAGAAGTTGCGGTCCTCGGCGGCCAGCGTGGCGTGCTGCGCGGCGGGGGAGACCTTGTCCAGCCCGACGTTCTGCCGGTTGGTCTGGCCGGTCCGGGCGATCACCGAGCCGTCCGAGTAGAGCCAGTTGTTGCTCTGCAGGGTCGCGGCGGCGTGCGCGTCCGGCACCTTCACCAGCGTGATGCCCAGGGCGAAGAGGCCGATCCCGAGCAGCAGCGCGGACGCGAAGCCGATCAGGGTCATCCGCCAGGTCGGGATCAGTCTGCGCCAGCCGGTGCGCCGCTTGCGGGGCCGACGGGCCTTGGGTTTGCGGACGCGCGGCGCGCCGCGCAGGGCGATACGGGACAAAGCGGCGGCCTTTCCAGCGGGCGGGCGACTGAGCGGGCGGCAGGACGCACGGGTGCTGTGCCGGCTCGCGCAGACGGGATCGTCGGCGGTCGGGGGACCTTTGTCCCTTATCCGATATACAGCCCAGAACGCGCCGAAGGTACCGGTTGGCTCCACCGCGACGGGAAGCGAGACCGACATCACACACAAATCGGACGTCGATGGGCAGCGAAAAGCCGGAGAGCCCCTCGTATGAACGAGAGGCTCCCCGGTGTCGGTGCGCCGCCAGGGACTCGAACCCCGGACCCGCTGATTAAGAGTCAGCTGCTCTAACCAACTGAGCTAGCGGCGCCGGCTGACGGGGAAAACAATACACGCTCCCGAGGGGCGCCTCGAACCGTCCGGTCCGTCGCCCGGGCCGGGCCGTCCGTTTCCTCCCGGTTGGGGAGGGGTTTACCGCCGGTTAGGGTGGAATCGTGCCCAGCTCCCACCCCGGTCGCCGGAAGGCTCGGCTCACTTCCGCCCCGGCCCCCGCCCTCGTCCGCGCCGTCGCCGCCCTGCTGCTGCTCAGCGCGCTCGCGTACACCGCGTGGGTCCTGGAGGTGGTGCTCAGCACCGGGCTCGACCCGGTCCAGGCGTACCTCAGCGAGCTGGCCGCCGAGGACCAGCCGCTGGGCGGTCTCTTCCGGGCCACCGACCTGGTCGCCGGGCTCGCGGTGCTGGCCGCCGCCGTCCTCGCCCTGACCGCCTTCCGCGGTCCGGTCCGGGCGCGTGCGGGGACCGGCCGCTGGGCGGTGGCCGGATGGGCCGGGCTCGCCCTGTTCGGCGCGGCCACCGCCGCCGACTCCCGGCTGCCGCTGAGCTGCGCGCCCACCAGCGACGAGATGTGCGCCGCCCGGGAGACCGCCGGGCTCGTCCCCGCCACCCACACCGCGCACGCCGTGACCAGCAGCCTGGCGGTGCTCGGCGCGCTCGGCGGGCTGACCGCGCTCACCGTCGCCGCCCGCCGCCACGGCCGGTGGCCGCCGGTGCGGCGGTACGGGCCGTGGCTGCTGGGCGCCGAACTGCTCGCCACCGGGTGGAGCCTCGGCGCGATCGCCGCCTTCGAGGCCGGCCACGGGACCTGGGCGCTGGGCGCCGGCCAGCGCCTCCAGGTGCTGCTCGTCGCCCTCTGGCTGGCCCTGCTCGCGGCGGCGCTGCGCTCCGGGGCGGACACCGGGCGAGCTTCCGCGGCCGTCCCGGCCCCCGCCGCGGTCGCCCGTGCCCGGCCGTCCGGGGAGCGGGATCCGGTATGACCGGCGCACACCCCTCCGGTCCGCACGGTGCCGCCGCGACCTTCCTGCGGATCGACGGCACGCCCCTGCACGTCCGCGCCGAGGGGCGGGGCCCGGTCTGCCTGCTCGCCGGAGGCCTCGGCAGCAGCTGGTTCGACTGGGACCTCGTCGTCCCCTTCCTCACCCCGTACCGCACCGTGGTCCGCTTCGACCGGCCCGGCTACGGCCTGAGCGCGCCCGAGCCGGCCGACCGGCCGCTGCCGACCGCCGCCGGGGAGGCGGACCGGATCCGGGCCGTGCTGGACGCGCTGGACCTGGCCGGGCCGTGCACGGTGGCCGGGCACTCGCTCGCCGCGTTCCACGTCGAGGCCTTCGCCCGGCTGCACCCGGAGCGGACGGCCGGGCTGGTCCTGCTGGACGGCAGCGTCGAACCCGATCCGCACCCGCTCCCGGCCCCCGGCCTGCGCGATCTCGCGGCGCGCACCGCCGCCGGTGCGGCCACCGCCGTCGCGGTGCCGTACCTGTTCGGGCCCACCGTGCGCCGGCTGACCGCCCGGGCCACCACGGTGCGCCGCGAGGACCTCGCCCCCGCGTCGCTGGTCCGGCGCTGCTACCGCACCGGGCGCTCGCTGCGGGCGCTGCTCCGGGAGAACGCCCGCTACCTGGACATGGCCGCCGAACTGGCCCGACTGCGCCGCACCGCCCCGCTGCCGGCGGACCTGCCGGTCACCGTGCTCGCCGCGGACGACGGTCTGCGCGGCCGCCGCACCGGGGAGTGGCTGGCCGTCCAGCGGGAGCTGGCGGCGCTGCTCGGCGCCGAGTTCCGCAGCACCGCCCCGGCCGGGCACCTGCTGATGTTCGACCGCCCGGACGCGGTGGCCTCGGCGATCCTGGACACGGCCCGCTGAACAGGGCGGACGCGTGGGAAGCCCGGACGCACGGGACGCAGGGGAAACACCGAAGGGCCCCCTCGCTGCTGCGAGAGGGCCCTTCGACCGTCTGTGCGCCGCCAGGGACTCGAACCCCGGACCCGCTGATTAAGAGTCAGCTGCTCTAACCAACTGAGCTAGCGGCGCCTGCTGACCTGGAAGACATTACACGCAGTCGGGCCGATCCGCCGAATCGTCGGCGCCCGGTGACCCAGGGTGACGCCGGACGGGCCTCACCGCGCGGCCCGTCACCCCTCCGGGAAGTGACAGGCGGCCTGGTGGTCGGCGTCCCCGGGCCCGGTGGCGGCCGTGAGCGCCGGCGCTTCGCTCGCGCAGCGGGCGCGGGCCGCCTCGTCGAGCGCCGGGTGGACGGGGCAGCGGGCCCGGAACGGGCAGCCGGCGTGCCGGACGGTGGGGGAGGGCGGGTCGCCGGCCAGCAGGACGCGGGTGCGGGCGCGTTCGGCGGCCGGGTCCGGCAGCGGGACGGCGGAGAGCAGGGCGCGGGTGTAGGGGTGCCGGGGGCGCTCGAAGACGGCGGACACCTCGCCCTGCTCGACCGTCCGCCCCAGGTACATCACGCTGACCCGGTCGGCGAGGTGCCGGATCACCGAGAGGTCGTGCGAGACGAAGAGGTAGGAGAGGCCGAGCTCCGCCTTGAGCGACTGGAGCAGGTTGAGCACCCCGGCCTGGATCGAGACGTCCAGCGCCGAGACCGGCTCGTCGAGCACCAGCAGCCGGGGCCGGACGGCCAGCGCCCGGGCGATCGAGATGCGCTGCCGCTGCCCGCCGGAGAACTGGTGCGGGTAGCGGACGGCGTGCGCCGGGTCGAGGCCCACCTGGCGCAGCAGCTCGGGCACCCGGCGGGCGATCTCCTCCTTGGCGGCCCGCTGGGCGCGCAGCGGCTCGGCGACGATGTCGCCGACCGGCATCCGGGGGTCGAGGCTGGCCATCGGGTCCTGGAAGACGATCTGCAGCCGGGCCCGCATCCGGTGGGCCTCGGCGCGGGAGAGCCCGGCGGTGTCCCGGCCGAGCAGCTCGATCCGGCCGGACTCGGGGGCGGCCAGGCGCAGCAGTTCGAACAGGGTGGTGGACTTGCCGGAGCCGGACTCGCCGACCAGGCCGAGGGTCTCGCCCTCCCGGATCGACAGCTCGACGCCGTCCACCGCGTACACCGAGCCGACCCGGCGCTTGAAGACGGTGCCCTTGAGCAGCGGGAAGGTCCTGGTGAGGCCGCCGACCTCCAGGACGGGCGGGCGCTGCGCGCGGGGGAGCGGCGGGCCGGGCGCCACCGGGAGTTCCGGCACGGGGTACACCTCGCCGGGCGCGGGCCGTCGCTCGGCGAGTTCGCCGGACCGGACGCAGGCGCTCAGGTGGCCGTCGCCGGCGAGCGGCGGCTCGGCCGTGCGGCAGCGGTCCTCGGCCAGCGGGCAGCGGGCGGCGAACGGGCAGCCGTCCGGCAGTCCGGCCATCGGCGCGGGTGTGCCGGGGATCGGGACCAGCGGTCCGCGCCGCCCGTCCAGCCGGGGGACGGCGCCGATCAGGCCGAGGGTGTAGGGGTGGCGCGGCGCGGCGAACAGCTCGTCCACGCCGGCCGTCTCGACGACCCGCCCGGCGTACATCACGGCGACCCGGTCGGCCATCCCGGCGATCACCCCGAGGTCGTGGCTGACCAGGACGAGCGCGGCGCCGGTCTCCCGGCGGGCGGTGCGCAGCACGTCGAGCACCTGCGCCTGGATGGTGACGTCGAGCGCGGTGGTGGGTTCGTCGGCGAGCAGCACGTCGGGGTCGTTGGCGACGGCCATGGCGATCATGGCGCGCTGGCGCATGCCGCCGGAGAACTCGTGCGGAAAGCCGTCCAGGGCGCGGTCGGGGGCCGGGATGCCGACCAGGTCGAGCAGTTCGGCGGCCCGTTTGCGGGCGGCGGTCCGGTCCAGGCCGGGCCGGTGGACGCGCAGCGCCTCGACGAGCTGGTCGCCGATCCGGTAGACGGGCGTGAAGGCGGAGAGCGGGTCCTGGAAGACCATGGCGATCCGCCGGCCGCGGACGGCGGCCAGCTCGCGGCCGGGCAGGCCGAGCAGTTCGCGGTCGTCCAGCCGCACCGAGCCGCGGACCCGGGCGGTGCCGGGCAGCAGTCCGAGGACGGCCAGCGCGGTGACGGACTTGCCGGAGCCGGACTCGCCGACGATGCCGAGGGTCTCACCGCGGTGCAGGGTGAGGTCGACGCCGCGCACCGCGGGGACGGGGCCGGCGCCGCGCGGGCCGGTGAAGTCGACCCGCAGGTCCTGCACCCGCAGCAGCGGGGTGCCGGTGGCGGTGGTCGCGGCGGTGTCGGTCACGCGCGGGTCCCCTTCCTCGGAGCACGGTCACGCTCGCGCGTGCGGCGGGGTCTGCGGGCGGCCTCGGCGGTGGGGTCGAGGGCGTCGCGCAGCCCGTCGCCGATCAGGTTGACGGCCAGGACGAAGAGCACCAGCAGCCCGGCGGCGAAGTAGAACAGCCAGGGGAAGACCGGTGCCTCACTGGTGCCGGCGGCGAGCAGGGTGCCGAGCGAGACGTCCGGCGCCCTGACGCCGAAGCCGAAGTAGGAGAGCGCGGTCTCGCTCATCACGGCGCCGCCGACCGCGATGGTGGCGTCGATGATGAGGAAGGAGGCGACGTTCGGCAGCACGTGCCGGGTGATGATCCGCAGCGGGTGGACGCCCATGAACCGCGCGGCGCGCACGAACTCCCGCTCGCGCAGCGAGATCGTCATCGACCGGACCACCCGGGCGGTGATCATCCAGTTGAACAGGGCGAGCAGCAGGACGAAGGCGAGCCAGCCGGCGCCCTTCAGCCGGGGCGAGACGATGGTGACGACCAGGAAGGCGGGGAAGACCAGCATGAGGTCGACCAGGAACATCAGCGACCGGTCGGTCCAGCCGCCGAAGTAGCCGGCGCAGGCGCCCACCAGGGAGGCCAGCACGGTCGAGAACAGCGCCACCAGAAGGCCGATGACCAGGGACTTCTGCAGACCGCGGAGGGTCTGCGCGAAGACGTCCTGGCCGATCCCGTTGGTGCCGAACCAGTGGGTGGCGGAGGGCGGCTGGCGCAGCGCGCCGTAGTCGGGCGCGGCGTAGTCCCAGGGGGTGAGGTGGGGGCCGCCGAAGGCCAGCAGGAACAGCAGCAGGACGACGACGGCACCGGCCACCGCGCCGCGGGCGGCGAGCAGCCGGGCGAGGACGATCCGCCCCCGGCCGGCCGTCGCGGGTACCGGGGCGGGTTCGGGTGCGGTCCCGGGCGTCCCGGCGGGCTCGGCGGGTCCGGCGGGTCCGGTGATCGCGGCGGTCACGGCGCTCCTCCTCGGGTCAGGCCCGCACGCGCGGATCGAGCGCGGCGTGCAGGGTGTCGGCGAGGAAACCGGAGGCGAGCACCACGACCGCCGCGAACAGGTTGACCGCGACGACCGCGTTGACGTCCTGCTCGTTGACGGACTGGATGAACCACTCGCCCATGCCGTGCCAGCCGAAGATGGTCTCGGTGAAGGCGGCACCGGTGAAGATGCCGAGGAAGCTGTAGGCGAACATCGTCGACATCGGGATGACCGCCGTCCGCAGTCCGTGCCTGACCAGTGCCCGGCCCCTGGTGAGGCCCTTGGCCTCGGCGGTGCGCAGGTAGTCGGAGCCGAGCACGTCGAGCATGGTGCCGCGCTGGTAGCGGCTGTAGGTGGCGAGGCCGCCGAGCGCCAGCGAGAGGGTGGGCAGCAGCAGGTGCAGCGCCCAGTCGGCGAGGTGCGCGCCGAGGCCGCCGTCGAGGCCGGGCGTCTCGTACCCGGTGAAGGGGACGACCTCGTGGCCGACGGCGTCCTTGGCGGCGATGGCGCCGTTCTTGAGGAACAGCGCGACCAGGAAGACCGGGGTGGAGAGCAGGACGAAGGACAGCACGGTCAGCAGCCGGTCGGAGAGCCGGTACTGGCGCACCGCGCTCCACGCCCCGGCGGCGACGCCGAGCACCATGCCGAGCAGGCTGCCGACCAGCAGCAGCCGCAGCGAGACCCAGACCCGGCGGCGGAAGTCGTCCATCACGGGGGTGTCGTGGATGGTGCGGCCGAGGTCGCCGTGCAGCAGCAGTCCGCCGGCCCAGCGGCCGAAGCGCTCGACCACCGGGGTGCGGTCGTTCAGGTTGAGGTCGGTGAGCTGGCGCTCGACCGAGGCGGCGGCCGGGCGCGGCACCTTGGCCTCGAAGTAGGCGCGCGGCTGCAGGGCGGCGCCGGCCAGCGCGTACGCCAGGAAGACGGCGGCGACCAGCAGGACGGCGTAGTAGGCGAGCCGCTTGGTCAGGTAGCGGAGCATCAACGGCCGCCCGGGGTGGGGGCGGGGCCGACGCGTCTGGTGGGCATCGGAGGGTGGCCTTCGGGTCGGGGGCGGGCGCGCGGGCGCGGGCGAGGGAGGGACGGCCGATCGCCGTTCTTGACCGTGGTCAGGAAAGCGCAGCTCAGAGTGTGGCACCGGTGCGCGGCCGCGGTGTTGCGGCCGTGTTGCGCCCCGTTTCGGTCGGATCAGGTGTCAACTCGGCCCCCTGGTACTCGTTCTGATCGGCTGTTACGTTCGGTCCCCGGCACCGACTTGGCTGCCCACGCTCAAGCCTCGCCACACCTCGCGACGCTCATCTCTCACCACTCGCCGGACATCACGGAGGGACCCTCATGGACGCTTCCGCCACGCCCGCGCGCCGACTCGGCCGCGCCGCCGCACTCGCCCTCGCCGTCGCGCTGGCGACCGCCGCGTGCACCTCCGGCGGAGGCGGTTCGGCGGACACGGCGGTCAGGAGCGAAGCGCCCGGGCAGGGGGCCATCGACATCAACGCCAAGCCGCCGGAGCAGATCCGCGACGGCGGCGAGGTCCGCTTCCCGCTCTACCAGTGGATCACCCAGTGGAACCCGTTCCAGGTGGACGGCCGCTACGGCGACGCGGTCGACATCATGCGCACGCTGGAGCCGAGCCTGTTCAGCACCGACGAGACCGGCACCTTCAAGCCGGTCGCCGACTACCTGGTGGACGCCAAGGTCACCTCCGCCTCGCCGCAGGTGATCACCTACAAGCTCAACCCCAAGGCCAAGTGGTCGGACGGCAAGCCGCTGAGCTACCTCGACTTCAAGGCCGACTGGGAGGCCACCAACGGGAAGAAGGACGGCTACAACATCGCCGACTCGGCCGGCTACGAGCTGATCTCCGCCGTCGAGCAGGGCGCCGACCCGGCCGAGGTCAAGGTGACCTTCTCCGAGCCGTACGCCGACTGGCAGAACCTGTTCCGCCCGCTGGTCCCGGCGGCCGGGATCGCCACCGCCGACGACTTCAACAAGGGCTGGGTGGAGAAGATCCCGATCACCGCCGGGCCGCTGAAGATCGGCACCGCCGACAAGACCGCGCAGACCCTCACCCTCGTCCCGGACCCCGACTGGTGGGGCGTCAAGCCGAAGGCGGAGCGGATCACCTTCCGGGTGATGTCCCAGTCGGCGACCACCCAGGCCTTCCTCAACAACGAGATCGACTTCGCCACGGCCGGCACCGCCACCGCGTACGGGCAGCTCAAGGACGCCAAGGACGCGGTGATCCGGTCCGCCAGCCCGTGGGACGAGGTGCACATCTCCTTCGGCGGCGGCGGTCCGCTGGCGGACGTCAAGGTCCGCCAGGCGCTCGGCAGGGCGCTGGACCGGGGGGCGCTCATCAAGATCGCCAACAATGGCGTGCCGGTGGAGTTCAAGCCGCTCGGCAACCACATCTTCATGCCCAACCAGACCGGCTACCGGGACAACTCCGGCGAGTGGGCGAAGTTCGACCCGGCCGCCGCGAAGAAGCTGCTGGACGAGGCCGGCTGGAAGGAGGCCGGCAGCGGTCAGCCCCGCACCAAGGACGGCCAGACGCTGACCCTGCACTGGGTGCTCAACGAGTCCGCCCCGCAGGCCCAGGTCGACCTCGCCACCGCCGCCCAGGCGATGTGGCTGGCGGCCGGCGTCAAGGTGGAGATCGACAAGGTCGCGGCCAACGACTTCTTCACCAAGTACGTCAACCCCGGCAAGTGGGACATCGCCAGCTGGCGCAACACCGACTCGTTCCCGCTCTCCAGCAGCCTGACCAACTTCCGCCTGCCGCAGGGCGACAACGTCTTCGGCAACTACTCCAAGCTGGGCAGCGAGGAGATCGACGCGCTGCTGAAGAAGGCGGCCGGCACGATCGACCCGGTGGAGGCCGCGAAGCTCTACAACCAGGCGGACGCCCGGATCTGGGAGCTCGGCCACACCTTCGAGCTGTACCAGCGGCCGACCGTGGTGGCGGCCCGCAAGGGTCTCGCCAACTACGGGGCGTTCGGCCTGGCGAGCACCGACTACGCCAAGATCGGCTGGGAGAAGTAGCCGGGGCCGGGGGTGGGGCCGGGGGCGGGACGGCGGTGCGGTCCCCGGCGGCCCGGGCGGGCGCGCGGCGGGCACTGGCGAGCAGCGCGGTGATCACGAGGCCGGTGGTGCGGACACGGGAAGGCCGGTGATGCCGCCCCCGCTGTCCTGCCACCCGCCTTGACCTTCCGCGATGCCCGCAGGCCGCCCGTGCCGCGAGGTCCGTCTCCGGGCCCCGTTCGCTTCGAACCGGGGACGAATCTAGCGGGGCGTCCGGGCGGTCGCACCGTACGGCGCGGCGCGTCCGCAAACCCGCCGCGCTGTCACCCGGTTCGCGCACCGGGGCGTCAACTCTCGCTGACGCCAGGGCGTATCGGTCCAAAACGGGGCAATCTCCCGATCCGGCGGCGCTCGCCGCGATCCGTGCGCTCCCGGGCAATGTCCGGTGCTCCCTGGTGTCCCCGGATGCGTGCGCGGCGCCCGGCGCGCTGTCAGGATGCGGCGGGTACAGCCCGCCCGTCCGGATCCCGGAGACCCGTCCATGAGCAGCGATTCCACCGCAGTCCCGCGCCCGCACCCCGTCGATCCCCGCCCGGTGCGCCGGATGGTCCCGCGCAGCCGGGACGAGCCGCACCGGGTCGCCACCCCGCTGGAACTCTTCTTCGACCTCTGTTTCGTGGTCGCCGTCGGCCAGGCCGGCCGGGAGCTGGCCCACGACCTCGCGGGCGGCCACTGGGGCGACGGCCTGACCGGCTACCTCTTCGCCTTCTTCGTGATCTGGTGGGCGTGGATGAACTTCACCTGGTTCGCCTCCGCCTACGACTGCGACGACGTCCCCTACCGGCTCACCACCCTGGTCCAGATCGCCGGTGTGCTGATCCTCGCCGCCGGGGTGCCGCGGCTCTTCGCCGACCAGGACCTCGTGCTGGTGGTGATCGGCTACGTGGTGATGCGGCTGGCGATGGTCACCCAGTGGCTGCGCGCGGCGGCGGCCGAGGAGGGCCTGGCCCGCGTGGTGGCGCTGCGCTACGCCGTCGGGATCACGCTCTGCCAGATCGGCTGGGTTGCGGTGCTGCTGCTGCCGCACGACGTCCGCTCGGTGCTGATCCCGATCGGGATCCTGGCCGAGCTGGCCGTGCCGGTGGTCGCCGAACTGCGGCTGCGGACCCCGTGGCACCCGCACCACATCGCCGAGCGGTACGGCCTGTTCACGCTGATCGTGCTCGGCGAGACGGCGGCGGCGGCGACCGTCGCGGTGCAGTCGGCGGCGGACGAGCAGGAGGGACTGGCCCGCCTGCTGCCGGCCGCGGTCGGCGGTCTGCTGATCTGCTTCTCGGCCTGGTGGATCTACTACGCCCGGCCGGTCCACCAGCACCTGCGGTCCAGCCGGCAGGCCTTCCTCTGGGGCTACGGCCACTACCTGGTGTTCGGCGCGGCGGCGGCGATCGGCGCCGGACTGGAGGTGGCGGTCGCATCGGCCGTGCACAAGGCGCACGTCTCCGAGACGGCCGCCACCGCGGCGGTGACCGTGCCGACCGCGCTCTACCTGTTCGCCGTCTGGGCGCTGCACGCCCGGCACGCCAAGACCGGCGCGCTTCAGCTGTCGCTGCTGCCGGTGGCCTCGGTGGCGGTGCTCGCCTGTACGGCGGCGGGCGGCTCCGGCGTCCTCGCGGCGGGTCTGGTGACGGCGGCCGCGGTGGCGGCCGGGGTGGCGCTGCACGCGAGGGAGCGCTGAACGAGGGCGGGCGGACGGCGCTGCGGCGAGCCCTCCCGCGGCTGCCCGTCGCGGGGGTGCTCCTCGGCCCGGCCGTTCGTCCCGTTCGGCGGGCCCGTTCCGTCGGGCCCGTCGGCGTCGTTCGGTGCCGAGCCGTGCAGTGCCGAGCCGTGCAGTGCCGAGCGGTGCAGTGCCGAGCCGTTCAGCGCCGCACCGCTGAGTGCCGCACCGCCGAGCGCCGTTCCGTTCGCGCGGAGCGGGTCCAACGGGGGCGGCCCCAGCAGGGCGCGTCGCACCTCGTCGTGCCCGGCGAGCCAGGCCCGGTACGCCGGGCTGGCCTCGGCGAGGTCCAGGTAGGCCGCCCGCAGCTCCTCGTACAGCGCCTCGCGGGCCGGCGGGCCGAGCGCGCGCGGCCGCCAGACCAGCAGCAGCCGCACGGCCAGGGGGTCGCCGTGCAGTCGCCGCACGACGGTGCCCGGCCCCGGCAGCGAGGTCGGCTGACAGGGGCGGACCGCCTCCCCGGAGGCGACCAGTTCGGCGGCGGTCGCGTTGTCCCGCACCTGCACCACCCGGGGGTTGAGCCCGGCGGCGCGGAACACCCGGCGCATCGCGGCGTACTCGTGGTCGGCGGTCGGGTCCACCATCCAGGTGTCCTCGGCGAGCTCGGCCAGCCGGACCACCGGCCGGGCCGCCGCCCGGTGGCCGGCCGTGAGCGCGACGAACTGCGGCTCGCGGGTGAGCAGCACCCGGTGCTCGGCGTCCGGGGGCAGCCGCAGCGGGAAGCCCTCGCTCTCGTGCACGAAGGCCACGTCCAACTGGTCGGCGGCGACCATCCTCAGCAGGGCGTTGGCCGAGATGTCGATCTGGATCGTGGTGTCGGTCTCCGGCAGCCGCTCGTGCAGCCGGCGCAGCCAGGCGGCCACCGCCCGGCTGCCGACGCTGCCGATCCGCAGCCGCCGGGCGCGCTCGCCACCGGCCGCCTCCCTGGCCTCCTGGCGGGCGGCGGCCACCAGCGCCGCCATCTCGGCGATCACCGGCCTGGCCCGGGACAGCACGGAGTGGCCGAGCGCGGTGGGCCGGCTGCCGGTCTGCTCCCGGGTGAACAACGTGCCGCCGACGGCCCGTTCGATGCGGTGCAGCTGGGTGGTCAGCGACGGCTGGGTCATGCCGAGCTGCAGCGCTGCCTTGCGGAGGCTTCCGGTGTCGGCGATCGCGCACAGCACCCGCAGGTGTCTCACGTCGAGCTCCACATCCGGGAGCGTAACGGTGGAAACGGGATGACGCCAGGGACATGACAGGCTGTTGGTCGGAGGATCGGACCGGCCGTCCGGGCGGCGCGGTGATTGGTCCGGGCTATCGCCGGTTGACATCATCCGCCGGGCCGCCGGCCTGGCCGAAGCTCTGGGGGCAGCAAGCATTCATCCGATGCCCGCGGCCCGGCCCCCACCGTCCGCGGCGCACTCGCGAATCGGAGCCCCCACATGAACCGTGTCCCGCGCATGTTCTCCGTCGCACTCGGACTGGCCCTGGCCGTGGGAACGGCCGCCCTGCCGACCGCCGCCACCGCCGCCCCGGTGAGCGCTCCCGCCGCCGGGCACTACACCCCGGGCGCCGCTGCGAAGGGCGCGGGCAAGGCGGACGACCGGGCGTTCTTCGAGGCCGTCATGAAGTCCGCGCGGGCCAAGCAGGCCGCCAACCCGTACCTGCTGGCCGTCACGGTGACCTACGACGCCAGCAACGCGCCGTCCTTCGCCGGGGTCATATCCCAGAGCGCGCAGATCTGGAACAGCTCGGTCGGCAACGTCCGGCTCCAGCAGGGCTCCAACGCCGACTTCGCGTACTACGAGGGCGACGACCCGTCCAACGGCTCCTACGCCAGCACCGACGGGCACGGCAACGGCTACATCTTCCTCGACTACTCCCAGAACCAGCAGTACTCCTCGCTGCGGGTGATCGCGCACGAGACCGGTCACGTGCTGGGCCTGCCGGACCACTACTCGGGCCCGTGCAGCGAGCTGATGTCCGGCGGCGGCCCCGGCCCGTCCTGCACCAACCCGTACCCGAACAGCACCGAGCGCAGCCGCGTCAACTCGCTGTGGCGGTACGGCCTGGCCGGCTGATCCGGCCCCTCGACGGCCCGCCCCCGCGGCGGCCCCCCCGGCGCGCGCCGACCGGACGACCCCCTCCGGCCGGTCGGGCGCATGCCCACCCGCACCACCGCACCACCCGCGGTGCGTCCCGTACCGCCGCACCGGCGTACCCCCACCCCTCGACCCGTGAACGGGAGCCCCCCACATGAACCGTGTCTCGCGCACCTTCTCCGCCGCCCTCGGCCTGGCGCTCGCCGCCGGCCTGGCCGCCCTGCCGACCAGCGCCGTCGCCGCGCCGGCCCAGGGCTACACGCCGTCCACCACCGCGACCGCCTACGCCGGCTCGGCCGCCGAGGACGCCAACAACCGGGCGTTCTTCGAGGCCGTCATGAAGTCCGCGCGGGCCAAGCAGGCCGCCAACCCGTACCTGCTGGCCGTCACGGTGACCTACGACGCCAGCAGCGCGCCGTCCTTCGCCGGTGTCATAGCCCAGAGCGCGCAGATCTGGAACAGCTCGGTCACCAACGTGCAGCTCCGGTCCGGTTCGGCCGCCGACTTCCGCTACTACGAGGGCAACGACTCGCGCGGCTCCTACGCCAGCACCGACGGCCACGGCCGCGGCTACATCTTCCTCGACTACGCGCAGAACCGGCAGTACAACTCGACCCGGGTGACCGCCCACGAGACCGGCCACGTGCTGGGCCTGCCCGACCACTACTCGGGCCCGTGCAGCGAGCTGATGTCCGGCGGCGGCCCCGGCACCTCCTGCACCAACCCGTACCCGAACAGCACCGAGCGCAGCCGCGTCAACTCCCTCTGGCGGTAGTCCCTCCCAAGGCCTGCCCCGCGCACCGCAGTGACGGCCCGGTCGCCGCAACCCCGGCGACCGGGCCGCCCCGCGTGCGTTCCCGTCCCGAGCGGCGCATCCGAGCAGGGCCGGCGGTGCGCGCCCCACCGTGTCACCGCCGCGCCCGCTCGCGCCGGACTGTCGGTGCCCCGTGCGAGCATGCGGACCAGGACCCGTCCGCCGCCGACCGCGAGGTGCCCCCGCATGCCCCAGCACGTCCCCGACCACCTGGAAGACCTGCCCTACGCCGCCCACCTGACCGCGCACACCGGCCCGCTGCGCA
Organism: Kitasatospora sp. NPDC057595; assembly: GCF_042800875.1. NCBI lineage: Bacteria > Bacillati > Actinomycetota > Actinomycetes > Kitasatosporales > Streptomycetaceae > Kitasatospora > Kitasatospora sp. NPDC057595. Next base: position 189,300 of record NZ_JBHVGL010000013.1, read on the forward strand.
GCGACGACCGCTACGACACCGTCCACTTCGACGGCGGCGAGTACACCGACCAGTCGGCGGGCGGCGCGACCTTCCTGGAGTGCGCCCTCACCGGCGTGGCCCTGAGCGGCGTCAGGCTCCGCCAGGCCCGGTTCAACGAGGTCTGGGTGCAGGCCGGCCGCTGGGTGGCCTGCGACCTCGCCGACAGCGACTGGCAGGACACCGCCGTCTCCGGCGGCGTGCTGGCCGGCATCGCCGCGCACGGCTCGGCGCTGCGCCGGGTGGTGTTCCGCGGCTGCAAGCTGGAGGCCGTCAACCTGCGCGCCGCCGTGCTGCGCGACGTCGTCTTCGAGGACTGCCTGCTGCGCGACGTCGACTTCGGCGACGCGCGGCTCACCGGCGTCACCTTCCCCGGTTCCACCCTGGAGGAGGTCCGGCTGCGCGGCGCCACCCTGAGCAAGGTGGACCTGCGCGGCGCCGTCGGCCTCGGCCTGCCCGACGGTCACCAGGGTCTGCGCGGCGCCCTCATCAGCTCCACCCAGCTCCTCGAACTGGCCCCCCAGTTCGCCCACGCCCTGGGGATCACGGTGAAGGACTGACGGTGGCCCACGGGTCCTCCACCTCGGCCGGCGCCGGTACGGGTATGTCCGGGGCGGCGCCCGGCTCGCTGTACTCGGCCGTGGCCTGCGCCCGGTCCTGACCGGCGCTCAGGGCGAGGGTGAGTTTGACCAGCTCGTGGCGGTCGTTGACCCAGTAGTCGGCGGTGCAGGCCGAGCCGGCCGGCGGTGTGTAGTCGGGGCCGCCGACGAGGCGCCGTTCGGCGTTGCCGCTCATCGCCGGCACGGGTGACACGCTGCGGTAGTGCGTGACGGGGACCCCGCCCAGGTCCTCCCGCCCTTCCGCGGTGACCGTGCCGTGCCCGGCGGCCCGCCGCAGTTCGGCGGCGGGCGAGGACGCCAGCTCCATGCTCAGCGTGGCCAGGTCGATCGGCGTGGGCGGCTCGTCGGGCCGCGAGGTGAAGTGGTCGAGCCGCTGCCAGCGGTCGAGTCCGAGGCCGCGGACGTACATGCCCCCGTGGACGAGGCGCATCGTGGAGTCGCCCTCGGTGGTCTCGAAGGACGGCCGGCCCCGCCAGCGCACGTACCCGTTGAGGGTGGCCGGCGCCTTGTCGCCCTCGGCCGCGGTGAACCGGAGCCGGCCGTTGCCGATGCGGTCCATGGCGTCGGCGGCCTTGACGAGCTCACCGGGCGGGCCGCCGACGGCCGGGGCGTGGGATCCGCCGGTGCAGGCGCTCAGGGCGCCGGCCGCCAGCACGACGGCGGCGGTGGACAGGGCGAAGCGTGACATCTGCATGGAAATCCCCCCACGTAACGGTGTCTGGCCTCAGTGTGGCAAAAACTTTGAACGCGTTCAAATGAGGAGGTCCGGAGGTTTCGGCCCGGCCGTCCGTTCAGCCGCAGGTCGTTCGGCGACCCAGGGGGGAACAGTCCGCCAACCCTGCCGTCGGCCCCTGGTGGGGCCGTCGGGAGCGGGTGGAGGATGCTGCGCGATCGTGTGGGCGCCGACTTGTGTGCACAACATCGCCGATGAAGGGACGGGCTGGGCTGATGGCCGAGCTGAGTCGTAGGAAGTTCGTGACCCTGTCCGGTGCCGCCGCCGCGGGCCTCGCCGTGGCCGGTGCCGGGACCACCGGCGCCGGGGCGGCCCCCGCCGCCGACGCACCCGCCGGTACGCCGGCCGCCGACCCGGCCGCTCCGGACGCCGCGGTGGCCACCACGCCGTCGGCGGCGCTGTCGCAGACCGGCGGCCTGGCCGACGCGCGGCACATCGTGATCCTCATGCAGGAGAACCGCAGCTTCGACCACTACTTCGGCATGCTGCGCGGCGTGCGCGGCTTCGCCGACCGCTCCGCCATCCAGATCGCCGGCGGCTACTCCGTCTTCAACCAGCCCAACGGCCTGCTGGGCCGCCAGTACCCGTGGCAGTTCAGCCTCACCAAGCCGGCCGGCGGCGCCGACGCGGAGCGCCTCGCCCAGTGCAACGGCGACCTCAGCCACGGGTGGAGCGACCAGCACAGGGCCTGGAACGGCGGCAAGCTGGACTCCTGGGTGGCGGCCAAGGGCAACGTCCGCACCCTGGGCTTCCTCACCCGCCAGGACATCCCGTTCCACTACGCGCTCGCCGAGAACTGGACCATCTGCGACGCCTACTTCTGCTCGGTGCTGAGCGCCACCGGCCCCAACCGCACCTACCACTGGTCGGGCCAGATCGACCCGTCCGGCGCCGCCGGCGGCCCGGCCTACGACGGCGGCGACGAGAAGGGCCTGCGCTGGCAGACCTACGCCGAGGCGCTGGAGAACGCGGGCGTCAGCTGGAAGGTCTACCAGAACGCCGCCGACAACTACGGCGACAACGCGCTGGGCTACTTCACCCAGTTCACGGGCGCGCCCGCCGGCAGCCCGCTCGCGGTCAAGGGCATGGGCTCCGTCCCCAAGGTCACCGGGCGGACCCCGGACGACATCGTCGCCGCGATCAAGGCCGACGTGCTGGCCGGCACCCTCCCGCAGGTCTCCTGGATCGTCCCCAACCAGGAGGTCTCCGAGCACCCGTACGCCACCCCGGCCGACGGCGCGCACTTCGTCCACAACGTGATCGACGCGCTCAACGCCGACCCGGACGTCTTCAACTCCTCCGTCCTGTTCCTCAACTACGACGAGAACGACGGCTTCTTCGACCACGTCCCGCCGCCCGCCGCCCCGGCCGGCACCCCGGGCGAGTTCTACAACGGCACCAACATCGGCCTGGGCTTCCGCGTCCCGCTGATCGCCGTCTCCCCGTGGACCCGCGGCGGCTGGGTCTCCTCCGAGGTCTTCGACCACACCTCGGTGCTGCGCTTCCTGGAGAAGTGGACCGCCGCCATCGGCAAGCCCGCCACCTGCGTCAACATCAGCGACTGGCGGCGGCGGGTCTGCGGCGACCTCACCGGCCTGTTCGACTTCGCCAACCCGGTGTACGGCCTGCCCACGCTGCCCGCCACCGCCGGCGCGGTGGTCGGCATGGCCAACTGCGGCCCGCTGCCCAACCCGGCCCCGGTCGACAACAAGCTGCCCGCCCAGGAGATCGGCACCCGTCCGGCCCGCGCCCTGCCCCACCAGCCGAACGCCAACCTGGACCACCTGGAGTTCGGCTCGGCCGGCGCGATCAAGGTCTGGCTGACGATGGCCAACGAGGGCGCGGTGGCGACCAGGACCGCCCACTTCGCCGCGTACGCCAACGCCTACCGCGGCGGCGGCCCCTGGCAGTACACCGTCGACCCGGGCGGCAGCCAGAGCGACTTCTTCAACTGCGGCACCGGCTACGGCAGCGGTCAGTACGACCTGAGCGTGGTCGGCCCCAACCGCTTCCTGCGCCGCTTCAAGGGCGACGCCACCAAGGCGGGCAAGAACGCGGCCGTCACCTGCTCGTACGCCGTCGAGCCGGGCACCGGCAAGCCGGCGGTCTGGTTCAAGCTCGCCAACACCGGCACCACCGCGCTGACCTTCACCATCACGTCCACCAACTACCGCACCGACGGCCCCTGGACGTACCAGGTGCCGGCCGGCGGCAGTGTGAGCGACTTCTTCAACGCCGTCGCCTACACCGACGGCTGGTACGACTTCACCGTCACGGTGAACGCCGACGCCACCTGGTCGCAGCGGTTCACCGGCCACCTGGAGACCGGCGCGGCCAGCATCAGCGGCTGAGCCGGGCGCTCACCCGGGCGAGGGCGTCAGGCCCGGGTGAGCGCGGCACGGGCTCACCGGCCCCGGGGGAACCACGGGTCGTGGACCTCCCGGGGCCCGTCCGGCGTGAGCAGGGTCAGCGTCAGCGGCGAGGCCGCGTACTCGGCCAGCAGCACCGCGCCGTGCCGGGTCTCCAGCTCGGCCTGGACCGGCACCCGCAGCCGGCTGAGCGCCCGCCGCAGGTGCAGCGCGTCGCGCCGGCTCACCGGCTGCGGGGCGCGCAGCACCAGCCGCAGCGGGCTCAGCGGGCCGGCCACCGGTTCGCCGGTGGCCAGCTCGTAGCCGATCGCGCCGATCGGCCCCCAGGCCAGCCGGTGGTCGGCGATCAGCTGCCCGGCGAGCGGCAGCACCGTCAGCGCGGGGATCGCCGCCACCCGCTCGGGCGACAGCAGGGAGAGCCGCCCCGGCAACTGCTCGGGGCGCAGCATCCGGGCCACCGCCGACCGGGGCGCCAGCGCGTCCAGCCGCTGCCCGCGCAGGGGGCCGCGCACCGTCACCGGCAGCCAGGTCTCCGGGGCCGCCGACACGTCCCGGGTGCAGCGCACGGGGTGCGGGGTGTCCGCGGGGGTGCCCGCCACGGCCGGCGCCCGTCCGACGGTCACCCAGGGGTGCGCGCGCAGCACCTGCCGCGCCCAGTCCGGCAGCGGGCCGCCGCCGAGCGGGCGCAGCGAGCTGGGGCACTGCATCAGCAGCAGGTCGTGGACGCCGGCCTGCCGTCCGTCGAGCGCGGCCAGCGATCCGACCAGTCGGCGCGGTCCGCCGTGCAGTTCCTCACTCGGACGGGGGACGCGGGGGCGGGCGGCGACGGTCACGGCGGGCTCCAGGGGTGGGATCGGGACCGGCTGACGGTCTCCACCCTCCTCCCGCCCCGCCGAACCGGCTACGGCCTTTCGGCGCCCGCGACCAGGGACCAACGGCTCAATCGCCGTCCGGCGCCCGGCCCGCAGCCCGCGCCCCCGGCCCGCCTCCGTGTCCAGGGGTGCGCCCTGCGACCCCGCGCCCACCCGCCCCGCTCTCGCCCGCCCTCGCCCGCCCCCGCGCCCCCACGCGCCCGGCCGGGCAGCGGGTGCGGGCGGGCGGCGGCGGTGTGAGAGTGGGGGCAGTCCGGAATTCGCCCGGAGGAGGAGTCATGGGCATCTTCGACAGGTTCCGCCACAGGACGCAGCACACCGCCGAGGAGAGCAGGTCCTCGCTCGGCGGCGGCGCCGAACAGGACACCACCGCGCGGACCGACGCCGCCCAGCGGGCCGCCCTGGCCCATGACGAGGCCGCCGACGCCTTCAGCGCCGAGACGGAGAAGACCCGCGAGGCCCAGGAGGCCTCCGCGGTCGGCGAGCGGGAGGCCGAGGAGCGCGCCCGCCAGGACATGACCTCCGAGGGCGACCCCTGGGGCTGAACCTCCCAGGGCGCCCTGCCGCCCCCGCGCTCACCGGTCCCGCGGTGGCAGCGGGGGCCGCCGCAGGTCCGGCCGCGGCGTGTCCGGCGGCGGGGGGACGGCGGCCGGCAGGTCGTCCAGCAGCTCCAGCGCCAGCCGCACCGCCGTGACCAGCTCCGGGTACCGCCCCGCGGCCCAGTCCCGGGGCGTGCGGAGCACGTGCACGTCCGGTTCGACCCCCCGGTTCTCCACCGTCCAGCCGAGTCCGCCGGTGAACCACGAGGCGTTCTTCGGCACCGAGATCTGCGTCCCGTCACCGAGCTGGTGGCGCCCGGTCATGCCGACCACCCCGCCCCAGGTCCGGGCGCCGACCACCGGGCCGAGGCCGAGCAGCCGGATGGCGGCGATGACGACGTCGCCGTCCGAGCTGGTGGCCTCGTCCGCGAGCGCCACCACCGGCCCGCGCGGCGCGTCGCGCGGCCACCGCACGGGTTCCCGGCCGCGGCTGAAGTCCCAGGCCAGCACCCGTCGGGTGAGCTTCTCCAGGACCAGTTCGGAGACGTTGCCGCCGGCGTTGCCGCGCACGTCCAGGACCAGCGCGGGCTTGTCCAGCTCCCGCCGCACGTCCCGGTTGAACTGCGCCCAGCCGGAGCCGCCGAGGTCCGGGATGTGCAGGTAGCCGCACCGGCTGTCGCTGAACTCCCGGACCAGGGCGCGCCGTTTGGCCACCCAGTCCTGGTAGCGGATGGCCCGCTCGTCGGTGAGCGGGGTGACGGTGATCCGGCGCAGGGGGCCGTCCGGGCCGCCCCGGCGCAGGGTGAGTTCGACGCTGGTCCCGCCGGTGCCGGCGAGCAGCGGCAGCGGTCCGCGCACCGGGTCGACGGGCCGCCCGGCGACGGCGAGCAGTTCGTCGCCGCCGCGCACGCCGTAGGTGGCGAGCGGGGCGCGGGCGCGCGGGTCGGAGGACTCGCCGGGCAGGATCCGGTCGAACAGCCAGCGCCCGTCGGGGGAGCGGTGGGCGTTGGCGCCGAGCAGGCCGAGCGGCTGCTGGGCGAGCGCGGGTCCCTCGCCGCGCCGGGACGGGGTGACGTAGGCGTGCGAGGTGCCGAGTTCGCCGAGCAGTTCGCGCAGCAGGTCGGCGAAGTCGTCGGGGCCGGCGATCCGCTCCAGCAGCGGCTCGTACTGGGCGACCAGGGCGGGCCAGTCGAGTCCGGACATGCCCGCGTCCCAGAACTGGTCGCGCACGATCCGGGCGGCCTCCGCGTAGGCCTGGCGCCACTCGGCGGCCGGGTGCACGGTGTGGGTGATCCGCCGCAGGTCGACGGTGGCGCCGGCGGACGGTGCGCCGACCGGGACGATCCGCAGGGTGCCGGCCGAGTAGACGGCCACCGAGCCGCCGTCCCCGGAGACCGCGTAGCCGTCGAGCCGGTCGGCGAGCGTGGAGCGGGAGCCGCGGACCAGGTCGAAGTGCTCCAGCGCGGGGCGTCCGGAGGTGTCGTCGGGATTGGTGAAGGTCTGCCCGAGGACACCGGAGATCGGCCAGCGCAGCCAGAGCAGCCCGCCGCGCACGGCGTCGGTGGCCGAGTACTTGCCGGCGAGCACCGGGAACGGGATCAGCCGCTCGCCGATGCCCTCGGCCTCCACCTCGACGGTGCCGTCGCCGCCGCCGTCGCCGTGCGGGGCGGCGTCCTCGGCGGGGGCGGCGAACGGGGAGGGCGTGGCGGCGGTGAGCGGGACGAGGTAGGGGCGGCAGCCGAGCGGGAAGGAGAGGTCGCCGGTGTGCACGTCGTGCACGGGGTCGAAGCCGCGCCAGGAGAGGAAGACGAGGTAGCGGCCGTCCCGGGTGAAGACGGGCTGCTCGTCCTCGAAGCGGCCGTCGGTGACGTCCACGACCGGCACGGAGGCGTCGACCCGGGTGAGCCGGATGCGGCGCAGTGAGCGGCCGGCGGCCGGCTGGGACCAGGCGACCCAGTGCGAGTCGGGGGAGAAGCGGGCACTGGTGACCGGTCCGTGGCCGGAGGCGGCGAGTTCGCGCACGGTGCCCTCGGCGGCGGTGACCAGCAGCAGCCGGCCGTCGGAGGTGGTGACCGCGAGGTGGGCGCCGTCGGGGGCGGCGGTGAGTTCCAGGACGCGGCCGATCCGTCCGGCGGCGACCGTCCGGTGGCCGTGCTGCGAGGGGGCGTGCTCGTGGCCGGGCAGCGGCACGACCTCGATCGCGTCCTCGCCCTCGGCGTCGGTGATCCAGGCGGCCTCGCCGGTGCGGCCGAGCACGACGGGCAGCCGGGTGCGCACGCCGGGGGTGTCGGCGAGCGCCCGGGCGGGGCCGTCGCGGTGGGTGAGCCAGTACTGGCTGCCGCGCACGGTGACCACCCCGGCCCGGCCGGTGGCGTCGCAGGCGAGGTCCTTGACGTGCGAGGCGGCGCTCACCTGGTAGGGGCGCCGGCCGGCCCGGGCGCCGCCGAGCGGGACGTGCAGCCGGCGCGGGGCGTGCGCGTCCAGGCCGTCGAGCAGCCAGAGGTCGCCGGCGTGCTGGTAGACGATCCGCTCGCCGTCGCCGGCGGCCTCGCGGGCGTAGTAGGAGGCGTGGTCGGTGTGCCGGCGCAGACCGGTGCCGTCGGGGCGGCAGGAGTAGAGGTTGCCGACGCCCTCGTGGTCGCTGAGGAAGGCGATCCGCTCGCCGTCGGCGCAGGTGACCGGCATGGGGGAGGCGAGGTGCCCGGGCAGGCCGTCGAGGATCTGCTCGCCGTCCACCCAGAGCCGGCCGGTGGCGCCGCCCCGGTAGCGCTTCCAGGCGGCGGGCTCGTGCGGGGCGGCGCCGGTGAGCAGCACGGTGTGGGCGGGGCCGACCTGGGCGTCGCCGACCGGCCCCCAGGGCATCCGGCGGGTGGGGCGGCCGTCGGGGGGCAGGGCGTGCGCCCAGGTGTAGTGGCCGAAGGGCTCGTGGTAGGAGGTGACGGCGAGCAGTTCGCCGTTCGGCAGCCAGCCGCGCAGCCGGGTGTCCTGGCTGCCCCAGTGGCTGAGCCGCACGGCCTCGCCGCCGTCGACGGGGGCGGTCCAGATCTCGGGGGCCAGGCTCTGCCAGGCGGTCCAGGCGAGGGTGCGGCCGTCGGGGGAGAGCCGGGGGTGGCTGACCCGGGTGCGGTCGCAGCTGACCCGCCAGGCCCGGCCGGTGGCGGCGGCCGCCGCGTCCAGCGGGGCGATCCAGACGTCGTCCTCGGCGGTGAACGTCAGCAGGCCCCCGCGCAGGTGGGGGTAGCGGAGGTAACCGGACGACGTCACCCCTCCATGCTTCGACGGGGCGTCACGCGCGGCAACCGGAAGCGCCCCCCACGCGCCGCTCCCGGGGCCGGAACCGGTCTGGACCATTGACACCGTACGGCCGAATCCACTTCAGTGGTCTAGTCCAACTCGTCTGCCCGGCCGCGCCGTTCCCCCACCACCGGTGCGCGCCCAGGCATGCCCGGACACCCCCCACGACCGCGCCCTCCGCAAGGAGTCCCCCACATGCGCAGAACCCCTGTCTCCCCGGCCCCCGTGGCCCCCCGCCGCCGCTCGCGCACCGCGCTGGCCGCCGGCACCGCCTCGGCCGTCGCCGCGGCCACCATGGTCGGCCTCACCCTGGGCCTGGCGCCCAGCGCCTCGGCCGGCGAGTTCCTGGTCAACGGCGGTTTCGAGAGCGGCTCCCTCGGCCCGTGGAGCTGCGCCGCCGGCACCGGCAGCGTCGTCACCGGCCAGGCCCACGGCGGCAGCTACGCGCTGGCCGCGGCGGCCTCGGCGAGCGACACCGCCCGCTGCGCGCAGACCGTCACGGTCGCGCCCAACACCACCTACACGCTCAGCGCCTACCTCAAGGGCTCGTACGTCTACCTCGGCGTGGACGGCGGCACCTCGACCTGGACGCCCGGCACCGGCGGCGCCTACCAGAAGCTGAGCGTCAGCTTCACCACCGGCGCCACCCAGACCAGCGCCACCGTCTACACCCACGGCTGGTACGGCCAGGGCACCTACTACGCGGACGACGTCTCGCTGGACGGCCCCGGCGCGCCCAGCCCGACCGCCACGCCCACCGTGACCCCGACCGTCACCCCCACGGTGACCCCGACCGAGACGCCCACGGTCACCCCCACCGTGACCCCGACCGAGACGCCCACCGGCACCCCCACCACGCCGCCGGCCGGCTCCAAGGCCCTGGTCGGCTACCTGCACGCCAGCTTCGCCAACGGCGCCGGCTACACCAGGATGGCCGACGTCCCCGACTCCTGGGACTTCATCAACCTCTCCTTCGGCGAGCCGACCTCGGTGACCTCCGGCGACATCCGGTTCAACCGCTGCCCGGCCACCGAGTGCCCGACCGTCGAGTCCGACGCCGACTTCAAGGCGGCCATCGCCGCCAAGCGCGCCAAGGGCAAGAAGGTGCTGATCTCGATCGGCGGCCAGAACGGCCAGGTCCAGCTCACCACCACCGCCGCCCGCGACGCCTTCGTCAGCTCCGTCTCGGCGATCATCGACAAGTGGGGCCTGGACGGCCTGGACATCGACTTCGAGGGCCACTCGCTGTCGCTGCAGACCGGCGACACCGACTTCAAGAACCCGACCAGCCCGGTCATCGTCAACCTGATCTCCGCGATCAAGACGCTCAAGGCCAAGTACGGCCCGAACTTCGTGCTGACCATGGCGCCGGAGACCTTCTTCGTCCAGCTCGGCTACCAGTACTACGGCTCCGGCCCCTGGGGCGGCCAGGACCCGCGCGCCGGCGCCTACCTGCCGGTCATCCACGCGCTGCGCGACGACCTGACCCTGCTGCACGTCCAGGACTACAACTCCGGCTCCATCATGGGCCTGGACAACCAGTACCACTCGATGGGCGGCGCCGACTTCCACGTCGCGATGACCGACATGCTGCTCAAGGGCTTCCCGGTGGCGGGCAACACCGGCAACGTCTTCCCGGCGCTGCCCGCGTCCAAGGTCGCCATCGGCATGCCGGCCACCACCAACGCCGGCAACGGCTACGTCGCCCCGGCCGAGGTCAACAAGGCCCTGGACTGCCTCACCAAGCTGGCCAACTGCGGCAGCTACGTCCCGAAGGCGGGCGCCCAGCCCAACCTGCGCGGTCTGATGACCTGGTCGATCAACTGGGACCAGTTCGGCGGCCGGGAGTTCTCGAAGAACTTCGACTCCTACTTCCGCCGCTGACGGACCGGCGGGTCGGACAGCCCTGACGGGTCGTACGACCGGCCGGGACCGACGCGCCGACCGCTGGGCGACGGGGCCCGAACCCGTCGCTCAGCGGTCCACCCGCACCTCCGCCAGGTACTGCGCGATGGCGTCCCGGTTGCGGGTCAGACAGGCGATCCGCGCGCTCATCCCCGCCAGCTCCTGCTCCAGGGTGGCGATCATCTCCGGTGTGGCGTCCTCGAAGTGGATCGTCCGGGGCTTGCTGAGACAGGGCAGGATCTGTTTGATGATCCGGGTCGGCAGCCCCGCGTCGAGCAGCCCGCGGATCTGCAGCACCCGGTCCACCGTCGAGTCGTCGTACGCGCGGTAGCCGTTCGCGCAGCGCCCGGCCGCGATCAGCCCCTGCTCCTCGTAGTAGCGCAGCAGCCGGCGGGACGCCCCGGTCCGCTCGGACAGCTCCCCGATCCGCATGTGGCCCACCTCACAACCGGTCGCGTTGACCCTCACATCAATGTGAGCGTTTGAGCATAACGGCCATGCGGACCTCCACGCGGACCACCGACCGACCACTGCCGCCCGCCGCCCCCGAGCGGCCGGCCGCCCTGCCCCTGCCCGCCCTCCTCGCCCTCGCCACCGCGGTCTTCGTCACCGCTCTCACCGAGACCCTGCCGGCCGGCGTCCTGCCCGCCATGAGCGCCGACCTCGGCGTCGGCGAGTCCGCGATGGGCCAGGCCGTCACCGTCTACGCCCTGGGCACCGCCGTCACCGCCGTGCCGCTCACCGCGGCCACCGCCGGCTGGGGCCGGCGGCGCCTGCTGCTCACCGCGATGCTCGGCTTCGCCGCCGCCAACACCGTCACCGCGCTGTCCACCGACTACCCGCTCACCATGGCCGCCCGCTTCGTCGCCGGGGTCGCCGCCGGCCTCGCCTGGGCGCTGCTCGCCGGATACGCCCGCCGACTCGCGCCGCCCGAGCTGCAGGGCCGGGCGATCGCCGTCGCGATGGCCGGTGCGCCGCTCGCGCTGTCGCTGGGCGTGCCCGCCGGGACCTTCCTCGGCAAGGTGCTGGGCTGGTGGGTGGCCTTCCTGCTGATGACCGTGGCCGCCCTCGGGGTGACCGGCTGGATCGCCGCGGCCGTCCCCGAGGTGCCCGGCCGGGCCCGCGGCCAACGGGCCCCGGTGCTGCGCGCCCTCGCCGTCCCCGGGGTCACCCCCGTGCTCGCCGTCACCTTCGTCTTCGTCCTCGCCCACACCGTCCTCTACACCTACATCGCGCCCTTCCTCGACCGGCGCGGCATGGGCGGCGTCACCGGCGTCGTGCTGCTCGCCTTCGGCGCGGCCTCGCTGGTGGGCATCTGGTTCACCGGCGCGCACATCCACCGCCGGCTGCGCGCGCTCACCCTCGCCTCGACCCTGCTGGTCGCCGCCGCGGCCGCCGTGCTCGGGCTGGCGTCCGGCAGCTCCGCCGCCGTGTACGCCGCCGCCGTGCTCTGGGGGCTCGGCTGGGGCGGCGTCCCGACCCTGCTGCAGACCGCCGCCGGCGACGCGGGCGGCGAGCAGGCGGACGCGGCGCAGGCGATGCTGGTCACGCTGTGGAACGCGGCGATGGCCGGCGGGGGAGTGGCCGGCGGCCTGCTGCTCGACCGGCTCGGCACCGGCTCCTTCCCGTGGGCCGTGCTGCTCCTGCTGCTGCCCGTCCTCGCCCTCGTCCTGGCCGCCCGCGCCCACGGCTTCCCGGCCCGCCGGCCGGGCTCCGACCGGTGAACCGATGGACCGACGGCCCGATGAACCGACGGCCCCATGTGCCGACGGCCCCATGAGCCGACGGGCGGTGTCCGCGGTGACCGGCGTCCTCAGGACCCGGCCCGCGGATCCCGGGGCGGCATCAGCCCGCCCCGGTAGGAGATGGCCACCGCCTGTGCCCGGTCTCGGGCGTCGATCTTCGCCAGGATCCGCTTCATGTGGGTCTTCACCGTCGACTCGGCGAGCACCAGCAGCGCGGCGATCTCCCGGTTGGACCGCCCCTCGGCCGCCAGCCGCAGCACCTCCCGCTCGCGCGCCGTCAGCTGGGCGAGCCGGGCGTCCTCCGGCTCCGGCGGGGGCCGTCCGTCGCCCCGGCCGACCACCTGGGCGACCAGGTCCCGGGTGACCGCCGGGTCCAGCACCGACTCGCCGGCGGCCAGGGTGTGCACCGCGTCGATGAGCCGCTCGGCCGAGGCCCGCTTCAGCAGGAAGCCGGCCGCCCCGGCGCGCAGCGCGCCCCAGACGTAGTCGTCGTGGTGGAAGGTGGTCAGCACCAGCACCCGGGTGGGCAGCCCGGCGGCGGTGATCCGCCGGGTCGCCTCCACCCCGTCGATGCCGGGCATCCGGACGTCCATCAGCACCACGTCCGGCAGCAGCTCCCGGCACCGGGCGACAGCCGCCGTCCCGTCCGCCGCCTCGCCGACCACCTCGATCCGGTCGTCGGTCCCCAGCACCAGGCAGACCCCGGCACGCAGCAGCGCGTCGTCGTCGGCCACCACGACGCGCACCCGTCCGCCGGCCGGGCCCGGCGCCGCCGTCCCCCGCGCCGCTGCCGCAGGACCCGTCGGCGCTGCCGCCGTCACGGGACGGGCAACTCGGCGCGCAGCCGGAACCCGCCCGGCTCGCCCGGCCCGTGCTCCACCCGGCCGCCGAGGACCGAGACCCGCTCGGCCACGCCCAGCAGCCCGCGGCCGGGCGCGTACCCGGCGGGCACGCCCCGCCCGTCGTCGCACACCTCGACGGTCAGCCGGCCGGCGGCGCACCGCACGGTGACCCCGACGGTCCGGGCGCCCGCGTGCTTGACCGTATTGGTGAGCGCCTCCTGGACGATCCGGTACGCCGAGACGTCCAGGCTGCGCGGCACCCGCCGGGCCGCCGGGTCGATCCGCGTCCGCACCCGCAGCCCGGCCCGGCCGAGCCGCTCGGCCAGCCGCTCCAGGTCGGCGATCCCGGGCTGCGGCGCCGCGCCCTGCGGGTCCTGCTCACCGGCGCCGCGCCGCAGCAGGCCGAGCACCCGGTCGAGGTCGTCGAGCGCCTCCCGCCCGGTGTTCTCCATCCCGTGCAGCAGCTCCCGGGTGCGCTCCGGCTCCCGGTCGAGCAGCCGGCGGGCGGCCCCGGCCTGGACCAGCACCACGTTCAGGGTGTGGCCCACCGAGTCGTGCAGCTCCCGGGCCAGCCGGGCCCGCTCCTCGGCGACCACCTCCCGGTGCAGCAGCAGCCGGTCGGTCTCGCGCTGCTCGGCCCGCCGGGCCGCCCCGTAGCCGACCGCCCAGGCGAGCAGCCAGAGGAACAGCACCCCGGCGGGGATGGCGGGGTAGGTGTGTCCGAGGCCGGCGAAGTACGCGGCCATCCCGAGCAGGGCCGCGAACGGCCCGAGCCAGGCGTGCCGCCGGGGCGCGTACAGCCCGAGCGAGTAGAGGCCGACGAGGTCGGCGTAGGGCGAGACCGGGCTCGGCAGGACGAACAGCGACTCCGCCGAGAGCGCCGCCGCGCCCACCAGGTAGCCGGCCAGCGGCCTGGTGCGGCGCACCGCCAGCGGTACGGCCACCGCCGCGCCCAGGGCGAGCGCGAGCGGCAGGCCGCCGTGCAGCCGGTCCGCCGCGCCGATCCGTTCGACGGCCGTCACCAGCAGGAACACCCCGGCCAGGGCCGCGTCCCAGCGGGCGGCCGGCACCGCCCGCAGCGCGGGCAGCGGCCACCGGGGCGGCGGGGCCGCCGGGATCGCCCGGGCGTACGGCGGGGAACTCATGGCGGCTCCGGTCTCGGGGCGGTGGCCGCCGCGCGGTGCTGCGGGCGCCCGGGCCGTACGGTAGCGACGGCCGTCCGGTCCGCGCATCGCCCTGGTGGGGTATTCCGGACCCCCGTGCGGGGCAGCCCGGGCGACCCCGCCGGGCGGACGCGGCCGGGCCCCGCCGGTCCGTAGCGTCCGGGCCATGAACGCACCCGGCCCCCGGGCCACGGCAGCCGCCCCCGCCCCGTCCGCCGACCGCGCCGCACCGCGCCCCGCCCGGGCCCGCCGGGCGGGCTGGTGGACGGTCACCGTGCTGGCCTTCGCCACCGCCCTGCTCACCGCCCGCTACCTGACCCTCGACCCGGAGGTCTTCCTCGACCGGCAGCGCTCCGTCTACCTGGCCCACCGCGTCCCGCTCGCCCTGCACGTCGGCGGCGGGGTGCTGGCGATCCTGCTCGGCCCCTGGCAGTTCCTGCCCCGGCTGCGCGCCCGCCGTCCGGCGCTGCACCGGCTGACCGGCCGGCTCTACCTGCTCGCCGTCCTGGCCGCCGGCACCGGCGGACTGCTGCTGGCGCCGTCCGGAATGGTCGGCCCCGTCGCGCCGATCGGCTTCACCGCGCTCGCCGTCCTGCTGCTGCTCTCCTCGGCGCTGGCCTGGCGGGCCGCCCTGCGCCGCGACGTCGTGCGCCACCGGGCCTGGGCCACCCGCTCGTTCGCGCTGATCCTGGCCGCCGCCACGCTGCGGATCTGGCTGCCGGTGATGGACCTCGCCGGGGTCCCGTTCGAGCAGGCCTACGCGAGCGCCGCCTGGACCTGCTGGCTGATCAACCTGGTGGTGGCCGAGCGGGTGATCGCCCGGATCCCCGGGACCCCCGCCGCGCCGCCGGCCGGGTGAGCCGGCACCCTTCCCGGTGAGGTGACGGCCTATCATCCAGCAATGACCACCGCAGAGTTGATCCGGATCGTGTCCCGCTCCTCGCCGATGGCGCTCGCCCAGGTCGAACGGGTCAGGGCCGAACTCGCCGCCCTGCACCCGCGGGTGCGCACCGAGGTGGTGCCGGTGACCACCTCCGGCGACCGCTGGATGGGCGATCTCGCCCGGCTCGGCGGCAAGGGCGCCTTCACCAAGGAGGTGGACGCCGCGCTGCTCGCCGGTGAGGCGGACCTCGCCGTCCACTGCCTCAAGGACGTGCCCGCGGACCGTCCGCTGCCGGCCGGCACCGTGTTCGCCGCCTACCTGCGCCGCGACGACATCCGCGACGCGCTCGCCCACCCCGGCGGTCTGACCCTGGACGAACTGGCGCCCGGTACCCGGATCGGCACCTCCTCGGTGCGCCGCCGGGCCCAGCTGGCCGCCTCCCACCCGCACCTGGAGTGCGTGCCGGTGCGCGGCAACGCCAACAGCCGGCTGGCCAAGCTCGCGGCGGGGGAGGCGGACGCGCTGCTGCTCGCGCTGTCCGGTCTGGAGCGGATCGGCGAGGCCGCGCGGATCAGCGAGGTACTGCCGATCGAGGTGATGTGCCCGCCGATCGGCGCCGGGATCCTCGCCCTCCAGTGCCGCGCCGAGGACACCGCCACCATCGAGGCGGTCGTCGGCCTCGGCGACCACCCGACCTGGCGCGAGGCGAGCGCCGAGCGGATGTTCCTGCACGTGCTGCAGGGCCACTGCAACTCGCCGATCGCCGGCTACGCCCGGGCCGAGGCGGACGGGCGGCTGTCGCTGCGCGGCCGGGTCTTCACCCCGGACGGCAAGCGGGTCCTGGACGCCCACGAGTGGGCCGGCGCGCTGAGCCCGGAGGACCTCGGCACCGCGACCGCCCTCGCCCTCAAGCGGCAGGGCGCCTCCGAGCTGATCGGCGGGATCCCGCACTGAGACGCCGGCGGCGGCGTTTCCGGGCGCACCCGGAAACGCCGGAAAGCCCCTCGTTCTCACGAGGGGCCTTCCGGCTGTCTGTGCGCCGCCAGGGACTCGAACCCCGGACCCGCTGATTAAGAGTCAGCTGCTCTAACCAACTGAGCTAGCGGCGCCTGCTGACGAGGAAGACATTACCTGGTCAGCGGCCGAAACACACAATCGGCCCGGAGCCCGCCCCCGGGGACCGCTCAGGGGGTGAGCACGACCTTGCCCCGCACGTGCCCGGTGCCGACCAGCCGGTGGGCGTCGGCCGTCCGCCCCAGCGGGAAGGTGTCGGCGATCTCCAGCCGCAGCCCGCCCGCCTCCCAGAGGTCGACCAGCGAGGCCAGCCGGGCCGCCGTCCGCGGCCCCCGGATCCCCAGCACGCCCAGGCGCCGGGCCGCCGGGTAGTCGACCACGGTGCCGATCCGCGCCCGGTCGGCGACCAGCTCGACGGAGGCCTCCAGCGCCCCGCGCCCGGCCGCGTCGAAGGCCGCGTCCACGCCCTGCGGGGCCGCCTCCCGGACCCGCTCGACCAGCCCCTCCCCGTACGCGACCGGGATCGCGCCCAGCTCCCGCAGATAGCCGTGGTTGCGCTCGCTCGCGGTGCCGATCACCGTGGCGCCCCAGGCCCGGGCCAGCTGGACGGCGACCGTGCCGACCCCGCCGGCGGCGCCGTGCACGAGCACGGTGTCGCCCGCGCCGACCTTCAGCTCGGTGAGCGCGAGGTGCGCGGTCTGCCCGGAGGCGGACAGCGCGCCCGCGTGCTCCCAGGGCATCCCGGCCGGCTTGCGCACCAACTGGGCGGCGTCGGCCGCGACCAGCTCGGCCGCGCAGCCGAGCAGCCGGAAGCCCAGCACCTCGTCCCCGACGGCCCAGCCGTCGACGTCCGACCCGAGCCGGTCGACCACCCCGGCGAACTCGTTGCCGGGGATCAGCCCCGGGGTGAGTTCGATGCCGGCCGGGGACCGCCCCTCCCGGATCGCGAGGTCCACCGGCTGCACCCCGGCGGCGTAGACCCGCACCCGCACCTGGCAGGGGCCGGGCTCGGGGTCGGGCACCGCGGCCACCCGCAGCACCTCGGGGCCGCCGAACCGGGGGACGGTCACTGCCTTCATCGCGGGCACTCCTGTCGGGTCCTGTCGAGCCTCGGGTCCCCCGATCCTGCGGGGTGAAGCCCACTTGAGGTCAACCCCTCACCGGCGTGTCGTCCCAGTTGAGATCATTGTCAGATTTATCCTTGACGGCGGCCCGGGCCATGTCCGGGCCGCACCCCCGTGCACCCCGCCGGTGCACCCGCCCGTGCACTCCGCCGGTGCACACCTGCCCGCCACCGAGAGGACCCTTCCCGTGGGCCAGCTGCCCCTGCTCTTCCTGGTGCTGCTCGCCTCCGTGGTGACCATGCCGCTGGCCCGCCGGACCGGCGTACCCCAACCGGTGCTGATGACCCTGCTGGGCATCGCCATGGCGCTGATCCCGCAGATCCCCGACATCGCCATCGACCCCGAGCTGATCCTGCCGCTGGTCCTGCCGCCGCTGATCTTCGCCGTCGCCCGGCGCTCCTCGGTCCGCTACTTCAAGGCCAACTTCCGCTCCATCCTGCTGCTCGCCGTCGCCCTGGTGGTGGTCACCACCGCGGCCGTGGCCGGCGCCGTGCACTGGCTGCTGCCCGGACTGCCGATCGCCGCCGCCATCGCGCTCGGCGCCCTGGTCTCCCCGCCCGACCCGGTCGCCGCGGTCGCCGTGGCCGGCAGCGTCGGGCTGCCCCGCCGGCTGGTCGCCATCCTGGAGAGCGAGGGCCTGTTCAACGACGTCACCGCGATCGTCGTCTACTCGCTGGCCATCGACGCGGTGGTCGGCGGCGACTTCTCCACCGGCCACGCCGTGCTGCGCTTCGTCCTCTCGGCGGTCCTCGCCGTCGTCATCGGCGTCGCCCTCGGCTGGGCCAACACCAAGCTCGCCGCCCTCCTGGAGGACCCCACCCAGCAGGTCGCGCTCAACCTGCTGGTGCCCTTCGCCGCCTACAGCCTGGCCGAGGAGATCCACGGCTCCGGCGTGCTCGCCGTCGTGGTCTGCGGGCTCTACCTCGCCGAACGGGCCGCCGACGCGGACGCCGTCGCCTACCGGCTGGTCGGCAACGCCTTCTGGGAGATCGTCGAGATCCTCATCACCGGCGTCGCCTTCGGCCTCATCGGCCTGGAGCTGGCCACCGTCCTCAAGGAGGCCGGCTCCGGCTGGACCGGCATGCTCGGCGACGCCGCGGTGGTGATCGCGGTGGTCGTGGTGGTCCGGCTGCTCTGGCTGCTGCCGGCCGGCTGGCTCTCCCAGAAGCTGCGCTCCGGCTCCGAGGAGGACACCCCGATCAGCTGGCAGGAGAGCGTGCTGCTCTGGTGGTCCGGGATGCGCGGGGTCGCCACCGTCGCCCTGGCCCTGGCCATCCCGCTCACCCTCGACTCCGGCAAGGCCTTCCCGGAGCGCGGCCGGCTGGTCTTCATCGCGTTCAGCGTGGTGCTCTTCACCCTGCTGGTCCAGGGCCTCACGCTGCCCTGGCTGGCCAAGCGCTTCGAGCTCGACCTCGACCACGACCGGCACGAGCAGGAGGTCCGCCGGCTCTGGTGGCGGGCCGCCAAGGCCGGGCTGCGCAGGCTCGGCGAACTGGAGGAGGCCGACCGGCTGCCCGCCGAGGTCGCCGACCGCCTGCGGGACCGTCAGCACGACCGGCTGGCCCGGCTCTGCCCCGAGAACTACGCCGAGGAGGAGGCCGCCGAGGCCAAGCTGCGGCTCGCCCAGTGGCGCGCGGCGCAGAGCGTCGAGCAGGAGATGATCGCCGCCTCCCGGCGCGAGATGGTGGCCGCCCGCGCCGAACCCGGCGCCGACCCGGAACTGGTCGACCAGGTGCTGCGCGGCCTCGACCTGCGCTCCGAGCGGCGGTGACGCCCGGTCCGGCCTGACGGGGCGTCCGAACGGGCACGGGTCGTCGGGGGCGGAATGTGCGCCCGGGGTCGCGGTGTTGCATAGGCTGACCTCGGGCAAGGCCGTCAACGGAGTCGGCGCACCCCGGTACCCGCACGACCTCGCGAAACCCTCCCGCCTGGCCCTGCCGGTATCCGCACCCAGACGAATCGAGGAGCCACCGATGTCGGAGACCCGCGCCGACGCCCGTACCCCGCTGGACCGCACCCCGCAGTGGGCCGCCCTCGCCAAGCACCGGGAGGAGTTCGGCGACACGCACCTGCGCGACCTGTTCGCCGCCGACCCGGAGCGCGGCCGCCGCTACACCCTCCAGGTCGGCGACCTGCACGTGGACTACGCCAAGCAGCTCGTCACCGACGAGACCCTGGCGCTGCTGCGCGAGCTGGCCGCGGCCACCGGCGTCGCCGAGCTGCGGGACGCCATGTTCCGCGGCGAGAAGATCAACACCACCGAGCGGCGGGCCGTCCTGCACACCGCGCTGCGCGCCCCGCGCGGCGCCGTCGTGGAGGTCGACGGCGAGAACGTCGTGCCGGCCGTGCACGCCGTGCTCGACAAGATGGCCGGCTTCGCCGAGCAGGTCCGCGGCGGCGAGTGGCGCGGCCACACCGGCAAGCGGATCCGCGCTGTCGTCAACATCGGCATCGGCGGCTCCGACCTCGGCCCCGCGATGGCCTACGAGGTGCTGCGCTCCTTCGCCCAGCGCGACCTCGACGTCCGCTTCGTCTCCAACGTGGACGGCGCCGACCTGCACGAGGCGGTCCGCGACCTGGACGCCGCCGAGACGCTCTTCATCGTCGCGTCCAAGACCTTCACCACCATCGAGACCATCACCAACGCGGTCTCCGCCCGGAACTGGCTGCTCACCGAGCTGAGCGCGGACACCGACGCGGTCGCCAAGCACTTCGTCGCGCTCTCCACCAACGCCGAGGGCGTCGCCGACTTCGGCATCGACACCGCCAACATGTTCGAGTTCTGGGACTGGGTCGGCGGTCGCTACTCCTACGACTCGGCGATCGGCCTCTCGCTGATGATCGCCATCGGCCCGGACGCCTTCCGCGAGATGCTGGACGGCTTCCACCTGGTCGACGAGCACTTCCGCACCGCCCCGCCGGAGGAGAACGTCCCGCTGCTGCTGGGCCTGCTCGGGGTCTGGTACGGCGCCTTCTTCGACGCCCAGGCGCACGCCGTGCTGCCGTACTCGCACTACCTGTCGAAGTTCACCGCCTACCTCCAGCAGCTGGACATGGAGTCCAACGGCAAGTCGGTGGACCGCGACGGCCGCCCGGTGGGCTGGCAGACCGGCCCGGTGGTCTGGGGCACCCCCGGCACCAACGGCCAGCACGCCTACTACCAGCTGCTGCACCAGGGCACCAAGGTCATCCCGGCGGACTTCATCGGCTTCGCCCGGCCGGTCGCCGACCTGCTGCCCGGCCTGGTCGCGCAGCACGACCTGCTGCTCGCCAACTTCTTCGCCCAGACCCAGGCGCTGGCCTTCGGCAAGACGCCGGAGGAGGTCGCGGCCGAGGGCGTGCCGGCCGAGCTGGTCCCGCACAAGACCTTCCGGGGCAACCACCCGACCACCACCGTGCTGGCCGGCGAGCTGACCCCCTCGGTGCTCGGCCAGCTCGTCGCGCTCTACGAGCACAAGGTGTTCGTCCAGGGCGCGATCTGGAACATCGACTCCTTCGACCAGTGGGGCGTCGAGCTGGGCAAGGTGCTCGCCAAGCGGATCGAGCCGGTGCTGCTGACCGGCGAGGGCACGGAGGCGCTGGACAGCTCCACCGCCGCGCTGGTCGCCCGCTACCGCGAGCTGCGCGGGCGCTGACCTTCCCGGTCCGGTGCGAGGGCCGTGTCCGGTGCGAGGGCCGTCCGCTTCGGCGGGCGGCCCCGTGCCGCCGGCCCCCGGGGCGTGTCGGAAGACGTGTCCGGAAACGCCGGAAGGCCCTTCGCGAGAGCGAAGGGCCTTCCGGCTGTCTGTGCGCCGCCAGGGACTCGAACCCCGGACCCGCTGATTAAGAGTCAGCTGCTCTAACCAACTGAGCTAGCGGCGCCTGCTGACAGAGAAGACTCTAGCAGCGGGGCGGGGTCCGGCCAAAATCGAATACCCGCACCTCCCGGGCCCGCCGCCGGCCCGGGCGGCTCAGAGCGCGTCGACCGGCTCGCGGGCCGCCCGCACACAGGCCCAGAGGACGACGGAGGCCCCCGGCAGCCACGGCTCCCGGCTCTCCGGAGCGACGATCCACCGCCCCGGGCCGTGACCCGGCGTGTCCGGGGCGCCGACCGTCCGCTGCACCGGCGGCACCGTCACGGTGTCGCCCTTGCCGTGGCAGAGCAACGGCGGCACGTCCCGGGCCCACTCCTCCCAGGCCAGCAGCCGGCGCAGCCTGGGCGCCGCCCCCGGCTGCACGAACAGCAGCGTCCGCCCCCGGACGGCCGCCACCGGCCCGCAGCCGGGCCCGGAGGCCCAGAGCTCGTCCAGGACCCGGCGGCCGAACAGCGCCGGCATGCTGATCACGTCGAAGGCCCGCCCGCAGGGCAGCACCGAGGGCGCCCACGGGCGGGACTCCCAGAGGGCGCGCATGCTGCGCGGGTACTCGCTGGCGGAGGCGAGCCAGGCCGCTCCGGCCACGGTCACGTGCTCCACCGACTGATAGGTCCAGATGTCCACGGACAGCAGCGTGGGGTGTCCGGGGCGGGTCCGGGAGGGAAAAAGCGGTTCGCCGGACAGCGGGCCGGGCGGGGGCGTACCCTTCCGCTTCCTCCGGCATATGCCAGTGGCCACGGAACCGGACCGCGAACCCCTCCGGGCGGATCAGTCCTCCTGCCGCCGCGGCTGGAGCAGGGTGCGGCCGTACTCGATCATCTTGGCCGCGTAGTCCGGCGTCCAGTCGGCCCGGTCCGCGATCTCGGCGTCGGACAGCGCGTCGAAGCGGCGCGGGTCCGCCAGCTGCGCGGCCGCGACCGCCTGGAAGTCGGTGGCCCGCTCGGCGGCCGCCCGGAAGGCCAGCGCCAGCTCGGTGGAGCGGCGCAGCAGCTCCGCCGGGTCGTCGATCGACTCCAGGTCGAAGAAACGCTCCGGCTCCGGTTCGGCGGCCTGCGGCTCGAACAGCAGCTGCGCCGGGCGCTGCCGCCGGCCGGGCGCCGCACCGGCGCCCGTGCCGGGACCGGCCGGTGCGGAGAGGCCGCTCGGGTCGGACGCCTGCGCATGGGAGTCGGGCATGGACGGACACCTCCGGGTGCTCGATGGGTGCGGGCGACGGCTGCTCGGGTCGGGCGCCGCCCGGTCGTGGCCGTCGTCCATTGTCTCGCGGCGGCGGCCGGTAACGGAACGGTGCGCGTCCGGGCGCTATTCCCGCCCGGCGCGCCGGGGGCGCGCGTCAGTCGGGCCGGCCGGGCGCGCGCCGGCCCGGTTCCGTACGCGCCCGGCCGGCCCGTCGCACGCCCGTGCCGGTGCGCAGGCCCGCGCCGTCAGGACCGGCCCAGCCGCACCCGGTGCCCGGACAGGTGGTGCAGCACCCGGTGGTTGGCCTCCCAGCCGTCGGGGAACGCCACCGGAACGCCCAACTGCACCGGCTCGGTGGCCGGATGCTCGTCCAGCAGCTCCGCGATCCCGGCCCGGGCCACCACGATGCAGGCGTGCCGGTGCCGGGAGGCCAGCACGCACAGCCGGCCGGTCTCCAGGTGGAACGCGGTCGCGTCCGGCCGCCCCGACAGCGGGTGCAGCACCACGGTGACGTCGTACTCGCGCCCCTGCAGCCGGTTCGCGGTGTCCACCGTCACCGCCGGCCCGGCCAGCGGGTCCACCGGCACCCCGGCCGCGGCCAGCGCGGACCGTACCGCCGCCGCCTGGTCCCGGTGCGCGGTGCCGACGGCGACCCGGTCCGCCGTGAGCGGGGCGGACCCCTGCTCGGAGTGCGCCGTCAGCCCGCGCTCCAGCAGTCGGCGCACGGTGGCCGCGACGGCCGCCACCGCCTGCGGATCGGTGCGCACCGTGTGCCGGGCCGGCAGCTCCAGCAGGGCCCAGCCGTGCTCGGCCGCCCGGTCGATGGCGGCGTCCACCGCCGAGCCGTCCGGGCGCACCGACGCGGTCAGCGAGCGGTCACCGGGACCGGTGCCCGAGCGGAACGGCGTGAACGGGTAGAACGCCCCGGAGATCAGCGGCGCCGCACTGGCCGGCAGCCGCCAGGACACCGGCAGCCGGTGCGGCTCGATCTGCGGGTTGTGCGCGAGCAGGGTGACCACCGCGCTGCTCGACGGGTCGTACGACAGACCCGCCCACTGCTCGGTGCCCACCACGGTGAACGGGTCCAGCTGGCCCGGGTCGCCGACGAACAGCGCCCGCTCGAACAGCCGGGCCACCGCGAGCAGCGCGTCCGACCGCATCTGGTACGCCTCGTCGACGATCGCGTGCCGCCACGGCTGCTCGGCCCGCACCCACTGCCACTTGGCCGAGGTGGAGATCACCACGTCCAGCTCGGCCAGCTCGGCGACCTTGTCCGAGGGCGTGACGTTGGGGTGCCGCAGCACCTCGAGCCCCGGGCGGGCGTCGGCCGCGTGCAGCCGGCCGATCGTCAGGTCGGGGGCCTTGACGGCCAGTCGGTCGACCAGGTCGTCCACCTGGCCGTTGGTCTGGGCGACGATCATCAGCCGCTCGCCGGCCCCGACCAGCTCCCGGGCGGCGCGCACCACCAGGGTCGACTTGCCGGCGCCGGGCGGCGAGTCCACCACCACGCCGCGCGGTGCCCCGGTGGCCGGCCGGACGGTCGCCTCCAGGATCCGCGCCACCGCGGCGTCGGCCGCCGCGCCGGGGCTCTGGCCGGCGTCCTGCTCGGTGCTCATCGGGCGGATCACTCCCAGTCCTCGGCGGCGCCGGCCACGGCCGGCAGCACGGTGACGGCGGCGCCGGGCGGGCCGCCGTGCGTCCACGGCGTGTCGTCCGGATCGGGCAGCGGCGCGGCCTGCCGGACCGTCAGTTCGAACAGCGTGAAGGTGACCCGCTCGCCCGGCTCCGGCAGGCTGCCCGGCTCGGGCTCCCGCTTGCGCCCCATGCCGGACAGCACCCGCACGGTGATGGTGCCCGCCTCCGGGTCGGCCGCCGCGATCACGGCCTTCTGCGCCGGACCCGCCGCGGCCTCCGGCGCCGCCGGCTCCCGGACCCGGTGCACCTCCCGGCCCAGGTCGGCGTGCGGGCGGTCGTCGGTGCGGACGGTCACCAGCGGGCGCGGCTTGGGGGAGCGGCCGGTGGTGTCGTAGTCCGGCACCACCTCGGTCACCACCCCGCTGAACGCCTCCCCGGCGAGCCGGTGCTCGGCCATCGCCAGCGGGTCGTCCAGCGCCTCCTGGACGTCCAGCCGGGCCTGCTCGCGCTCGCGCTGGGCGAGCTTGCGGGCGGCCGTCACGGCGTCGTCGAGCCGCGGCTGCGGCGGCTCGCCGGCCGCCAGCCGGTCCCGGTGACCGGTGTACGACCAGCGGTCGCCGGTCCACCGCTCGGGCAGATGGCCGGCGGGCGGCAGGGCGCGCAGCAGGTCCAGGCCCCGCCAGACGTCGTGCCAGGTCGGCAGCAGTTCCTCGCGCAGCACGGCGCGCAGCCGCTCGACGGAGACCCGCACCGCCTCCCGGGCCGCCTCGGCGTCCGCGCGGCCCGCCGGGCCGGCGCCCTCCGCTTCGCGCTGCGCCGCCGCGGCCGCGTCGTAGCGGGCGATCGCCGGGGCCAGCACCTTGGCGTCGAACACCGGGTCGGTGGTCGGACCGGCCGGCGGGTGGATCAGCCGGCCCTCGAAGCCGCGCCCGGTCTCGGCCAGCTCGGCCGCCTCCGCACCGGTCAGCCCCTCCGGCGGGGCGTGCCAGGCCAGCCGGGCGGCCAGGTGCTGGTCCTCCAGATGGCTCTGGCCGGTGGCCCAGTGCCGGGCCAGCAGCCCGGTCATCGGCAGCAGCAGGCTGGAGCCCGGCACCATCGCGCGCTCGGCGAGGTGGGTCAGCCAGCGGCCGAGCAGCGGCACCCGGGCGGGGGCCGGGAACGGGCCCGGGTCCTCGTCCTCGGCGGTGCGGCGGAACCGGGTCGAGCGGCCGAGCAGCGCCAGGTGCCGCACGCCCCCGCTGTTCGGCACGATCAGCTGCGGGGCGTCCGCGCACAGCTCCCGGACGACCGGCGACTTCTCACCGGTCTCCGGGTCCTTCTCGGAGCCCTCGATGAGCTCGACCTCGTCGCCGAAGGACTCCAGGTAGGGCAGCAGATCGGCGGCCAGGTCCGCCAGGAACTCCGAACGCAGCGTGCGGTTGAGCGGCTGCGGCACGATGTGCAGCACCGGCGCCTGCCGGTCGGTGCCCAGCAGCACCGCCAGCGGAGCGCCGTCCTCACCGGCCGAGGTCAGCGGGACGAACACCATCGGGCGCTCGGACAGGTGCCGGTGGCGGACGGTGGCCAGCGGCTCGGCCCGGCCGCTGCGCACGGCCTCCAGCCGGGCCAGGGTGGACAGCAGGCTCACCGCTCGCCCCCCGCGGCGGCCGGCGCGGTGCGGCCGAGCGCCTCGGCGCGCAGCGCGGCGGCGTAGGCCAGCCGGGCGGCGGCCTCGTCGGCCCCGTCGCCGTCCTCGTTCGCGGCCCCGTCCGCGCCGGTCCGGCCGGCCCCGCCCGGGCCGGTACGGGCGACGGCCAGCGCCTCCGTCACCGTGCGGATGCTGCCCAGCTCGCCCCGCACCCCCCGGCCCAGCTGCTCGACCCGGTCCCCGCAACGGGCCTGGGCACGGCAGTGGAAGCCGAGCTCGCAGGTGGACAGGCAGTCCGGGCTGTACGCGGCGGGCACCGTCCCGAGCGTCTTCTCCAACTCCTCGGCGGACCGGACGGGCGCGCCGTCCGCATCGGGGGAGAGATCGAGGTCCGCCCCCGGCGGCAGCACCGCCAGCAGCCGCTCGATGCCGGTCATCCGGCTCAGCTGGCGGCGGGTGGTGGCCAGCTCGCGGCGCACGTCCACCGGTACGGCGGTCGGCCGGCTGCCGAAGTCCTCGGGGCAGACCAGCAGCACGCTGGTGCGGGGGCTGCCCGGCAGCCGCTGCTCGCGGTACGGGTCAGGGTCCACCGGCTGCCCGGCCAGCGCGGCGGCCGCCTCCTGCAGCGCCAGCACGTAGACGGCGGCCTGCCGGGCGGCGGCGCCCACCTTGCCCGGGTCCGCGCCGCCGTCCAGCACCGGGAAGGACTTGATCTCCACGACGGTGCAGCGCCCGCCGTGCACCACGACGGCGTCCGGCTCCAGGTAGGCGGTGGAGCCCGCCACCTCCAGCCGCAGCATCGGGTGGTCGAGGAGCGTCCAGGCCCGCTCCTCGGCGGCCGCCTCCGCCAGGGCGGCGGCCGTCCGGTCGGCCCGGACCGCCGGACCGGAGGAGCGGAGCAGGTCCGGCACCAGCAGCGGGCCGCCCTCCTCGGACATGCCGAGCCGGCGGCGCAGCGGCTCCAGCAGCGCCGCGTAGCCGTCCTCCTTCAGCCGGGCCTCGAACACGACGCCGCGCGCCAGCGCGAACGGCGATCGGCCGAAGGGGGCGGGGCGGCCCAGCCGGGCGGCCAGCGCCGCCTTGTCCACCCCGGCGGCGTCCAGCACGGCGCGGCGGTGACACCCCGGATTGGCGGCCAGGGCGGCGAGGGAACGGGCGTTCAGACTGCGCTGCTGCGCCGGTCCGCGCAGCTCGGCGAGCCGCTGGGCGAGCGGCTCCGCCGGCCCGCGGAGCGGGGCGTTCGTCGAGACGTTCATGGTGCGGCCCAGTGTCGCATCCGGCTCCGACAATCCGCCCCGAACGGGCCGTTGACGGCGAACCCGGACCGGCCGGACCGGCCCCGGGTGCCGCCCGTCGTCCCGTGACCGGCCCCGCCGCGGGACGCGGGCCGGTCGCGTGCGAGGCGCACCGGTGGGGGATCATGGAGTCCGGTGCTCGCTGGCGAGGCCGACCGTTGACACCGCCCGAGTGCGAGGAGCCCGCCCATGCCCGCCCGAATCCTGCTGGTCCGCCACGGCGAGACCGACTGGTCGGCCACCGGCCGCCACACCGGCCGCACCGACATCCCGCTGACCGAGGACGGCCGGGCGATGGCCCGCGCGCTCGGCACCCGGCTCGCCGCGGCGCCCTGGAACGGCCTGCCCGACGCCCGCGTCTACACCAGCCCGCTCGGCCGCGCCAAGGAGACCTGCGAGCTGGCCGGCTTCGGCGACCGGGCCGTCGAGCGCCCCGAACTCCTGGAGTGGGACTACGGACAGTACGAGGGCCGCACCGGCGCCGACATCCGCGCCACCGACCAGCCCGGCTGGCTGATCTGGCGCGACGGTGTCCCCGGCGGCGAGAAGCTCTCCGAGGTCGCCGCCCGGGTGGACTCCCTGCTCGCCGAGCTCAACACCGCGCACGGCGTGCCGGACCCGGACACCACGGTCATGCACTGCGCCGACTGCGACGTCGTGCTCTTCGCCCACGGCCACCTGCTGCGCATCCTCACCGCCCGCTGGCTCGGCCTGCCGCCCGAGTTCGCCCAGCGGTTCAAGCTCGGCACCGCCGCGCTCTGCGTGCTGTCCTGGGAGTACGGCGCGCCGGCGGTGGAGCTGTGGAACGACCAGGGTCACCTGGAGACCCTGAAGCACTGACCGGAGGCGGCCGGCCCGCGGTGGCCGGCCGCCGTCGCCCGCTCAGGCCGCCGTCGCCGCGCCGTACTCGGCCAGGAACCGCTCCACCTCCGGCACCCGCCGGTGCTCCCGCAACCGCTGCGCGGTGTCCGCGAGCATGGCGCGGATCCGGGCCGAGCGGACGTCGCCGAACAGCGCGACGGCGGCCGACCCGTGCTCGGCCGCACCCGCCAAGTCCCCCCGGCCGAGCCGGTCGTGGGCGAGTTCGGCGGTGTAGAGCACCCGGTTGCGCACGAAGTGCGGCTGCTGGAGCGCTATGGCCAGCCGGGCGTGCTCGCTGGCCCGGTCCCAGTCCCCGAGGGCGGACCAGCACTGGGCCTGCAGCCCGGCGAGTTCGGCCTCGCCGAAGAACGACATCCACTCCGGGTCGGCCTGCCGGGGGCCCTGCTCGAACAGCCGGCAGGCCCGGACGATCGCCCGCTCGCAGGTGCCCCGGTCCCGCAGCAGCGCCCAGCCGCCGGCCTCGCGCATCGTGAGCAGGGCGAGCAGCCGGGGGGAGTCGAGGTGCCGGGCGGCGGACTGCCCGGCCTGGGCGGCCCGCAGCGCCTCGCGGGGGCGGCCGGCGTCCCGGGCGAGGAAGGCGCCGTTGGAGAAGACGTGCGCCTCCAGCGCGGCGTCGCCGGCCATCCGCGCGGTGGCCAGGGCCTCCGCGTAGTACGAGCGGGCGTCCGCGAGCCGGTTCGAGTCGTGTGCCAACCAGCCCACCGAGATGGCCAGTTCGCCGGCCCCGGCCTGGAGCCTCTGCTCGGTCTCGGTGGAGTACTCGCAGGCTTCGAGCAGCAGGTAGGCCTCCCGCAGCGAGCGGCCGGCCTGCTCGAACAGCGCGTCGGCACCGTGCGCGTCGTCGGCCAGCCGGATGTCCCGGACGGCCTGCTCCACACCGAGCACCTCGGCTGCGCCGACCTTGCGGGGCGGCGGGACGACGGGGCCGGGGCGGCCGGGTACGACGGTGCCCGGTGGAGCGGGGTGGGCGGCCTCGCCGTGGGGGGCGGGGGACGCGGCGGCCGGGCCGGGCCGGTCGATGCCGATCACGGAGGCCAGCGCGGCCGGGCCGCCGGCCAGGAACGTACGGCGACGCACGACGTCGTTCTCCTCGTCACAGGGGTGCGGTTCGTCGGGCCCCCGGGGCGCCGTCGTGAACCTCGGCGCCGGGGCCCCGGGCGGTGGGGGCGGTTCCGCGTACGGCGAGGCAGCGTACGGGAGTCGGGTGGAGAGCGGCGATCGCGGGGCGGGCAGGGGCGGGAACGCCGGGTGGAGGGG
>NZ_JBHVGL010000013.1:218159-251119 GCF_042800875.1 Kitasatospora sp. NPDC057595
CCGGGGCCCGGGGGGGGGGGGGGCGTTCCGCGGCCCGGCTCGCCGGGGCGGGGTGTGGGGGGGCCCGGGGGCCCGGGCGGGGGGGCCGGGGGGGGCAACGCCGGGTGGAGGGGTGGTGGTGCTCCGGCCCCCGGCCCGCCGGCCCGGCCCGCCGCCCGGAGGCCGCCGCTCGCGCCTGCGCCCGGGCCCCCGCCCCCGCCCCCGCCGCCGTCCGCCGGGCGGCGGCGGACGGCGGTGCGGGGCGCGAAGCCGAGGTCGGTGAGCGAGCGGTCCGGCCACATGTGCCGGAACACCCGCTCGTACGCGTAGTTGGGACAGCGGATCTCGCCGGACTCGACCCGCCCGACGTACCGGGCGTCGCAGGAGACGTGCTCGCCGATCTCCCGGGCCGCCCGGCGCACGGCCGTGGCGAACTCGCCCGGCGAGCGGTCGCCGCGCAGGGCGCGCATCGCGGTGTTGGGTGACGGGCGGTTCGGCTCGGCCGGTGGGGTGGCTGCCATGGTGCGCTCCGTGGTGGTGCGGGTGGTGGTGCGAGGGTCGGGCGGCGCTGGGACGGCGGGGACGCCCGGCCGCGGGTGGGTCCGAAGGGGCCCGGTGGACGGTCGGGCGAGGCACGACAGTACCGGGAGTCACCGATCGGACACAGCGTGTTGGCGGTCGATGTACCACCAAATGGGTGCAAACCGGGCATAGTTGCCGGGATCTGCCATGAAATGCCATGCCTTGCTGTAAAGCGCCCCGTGGCCTGCGGTACGGGCCCCGCGTTGTCCTGGTACATGGAAGCCCCTGCCGCCGTCCCCCGCCGCGCCCCTGCTGGCACCCCCACCCGGGCGGTTCGGCTTCCGGTCCCGACGAGGCGACAGGAGGGCCCATGGCGGCCACTGGAGTACCGCAGTTCCGCCGTCCGGCCGTCGGCGGGGTGCTCGACGGAGCGGCCCCCGCCCTGCTGCCGGAGTCGGCCGACGACCGCGGCCCCGGCCGGGTCCCGTCCGGTGGCGGCCCCTGCCGGCGCCCGCGCGCGGAGGCGGGCACGGACGCCGTCCTCGTGGCCACCTTCGACACCGTGACGGTCGCCCTGCGGCACGGTCTGGAGGCGGTCGACATCCTGCGGCTGCGCCGGGCCTGCGGCGCGGTGCTGCAGAGCCGCAACGACGCCACCGTCTCCTTCCTCGTACCGGCCGGCACCTCGGCGACCTGGCACCTGCCCGGCAGTTCCTGTACCGCCGGCGCCCAACTGCTGCCCGCCACCGACCCGCGCTGGGTGCTGCCCCCGGCCGGCGCCGACCGCTCCGCCCGCCCCACCGACCCCTGGGTCCTGCGCTCGGCCCTCTGCGAGGCCGCCTGCACCCTCACCGCGGGCGGCCTCGGCCCGTCCTGACCCCCGTCCTGACCCCCGCCCGCGCCCGCCCGCCCCGCCGAGCCGCGGGGCTCTTCCGCGCGGCGGCGATAATGGCGGGTATGGGACGAAGCAACCGGGCCGGCCGCACCGCGGACCGCGGCCGCACCGCCGCGGAGAGCGGCCCGGCCGCCACCGGCCCCGCCGGCCGCACCCACGCCCAGGGCCCGTTCACCCGGGCCGTCGACTCCGGGCTCGCCGAACTGCGCCCCGACCGCGACCGGCCCGCCGCCTGGTCGCTGCTGATCGACGGCGCGCCGCAGTCCCTGGTCGACCTCGCCGACCCCGCCCACCTGGGCTTCGAGTACCAGCGGCGGCTCGGCCACCTGATCGACCTGGTCGCCCCGCCCGGCCGCCCGCTCACCGTCCTGCACCTCGGCGGCGGCGCGCTCACCCTGGCCCGCTACGTCGCCGCCACCCGCCCGCGCTCGCGCCAGCAGGTCGCCGAGATCGACACCGCGCTCACCGAGCTGGTCCGCGCCGAACTCCCACTGGAGCGCGGCTGGCAGGTCAAGGTGCGCGGCGCGGACGCCCGCAGCGTGCTGGAGCGCACCCCCGAGGGCACCGTCGACCTGGTGATCGCCGACGTCTTCTCCGGCGCCCGGGTGCCCGCCCACTGCACCACCGTCGAGTTCACCGCGCTGGCCGCCCGGGCCCTCGCCCCCGGCGGCTGGTACGCCGTCAACATCGCCGACGGCTCCGCCCTGCCGTTCGCCCGCTCCCAGGTGGCCACCCTCGGCGCGGTCTTCCCCGAACTCTGCCTGGTCGCCGACCCCGCGGTGCTGCGCGGCAAGCGCTTCGGCAACCTCGTGCTGGCCGCCGCGCACACTCCGCTCCCGCTGGCCGAACTGACCCGCCGGGTGGCCTCGGACGCCTCCCACGGCCGGGTCGAACACGGCCGCGCCCTGGCCGACTTCGCCGCCGGCGCCACCCCGGCCACCGACGCCACCGCCACCCCCTCTCCGGCCCCGCCCGCGGGGGTCTTCCGTTAGGCCGCCCTCCGGTGCACCATGTCCGGGTCCCGGGCGGCCGGATCGTGTGCGCCCGGATCCCGGACGAGCGGATCCCGGACAACCGGATTCCGGACGGCCGGATTCCGGACGACCCGACCAGGAGGGGCACCCACCATGCTGATCCGACCGGCCAGGCCGAGCGAGGCGGCCGCGCTCAGCGCCCTCGCGCTGCGCTCCAAGGCGCACTGGGGCTACGACGACGAGTTCATCGAGGCCTGCCGGGCCGAACTCACCCTCGACCCGGAGCGGATCGGACCCGACCGCACCGCCGTCGCCGAGGACGACGGCCGGGTGCTGGGCTTCGTCACCCTCACCGGGGCGCCCCCGAAGGGCGAACTGGGCATGATCTTCGTCGAACCGGACGCCATCGGCCGCGGCATCGGCCGTCGTCTGATGGACCACCTGCGCGCCGAGGCCACCGCCCTCGGCTTCGACCGGGTCACCGTCGAGGCCGACCCGAACGCCGAACCCTTCTACCTGGCCATGGGAGCCGTCCGTACCGGCACGGCCCCCTCCGGTTCCATCCCCGGGCGCGAACTGCCGCTGCTCACACTTCACTTGGCCACCCCCGCGGTCTGATCCCGCCTATTGATCCCCGCCTGCTGATCCCCGCCCGCCGGCCCTCGCCGCCCGATCCCCGTCCATCCGGGGTCGCCCCCGGCGGTCCGTTCAGTGGCCCTTCGGCAGGCCCCGGTGCTTGTACATCGCGGCGCCGGTCAGCAACAGCCCGGCCGCGATGGGGGCGAGGACGGCGGTCGCGGTGCCGGCGGTGTCGTGGGCGACGGTGACGGCGGCCGTCCTGGTCGCGGTCCCGCCGGGCCGCGCCGTCGGGCCCGCCGCCGGGCCGGCCACCGGGGCGCCGGTTGCGGCGGACGGGTGTTCGCGGCCGCCCGGCCGCCCGTCCCCGCCATCCGCCGGGTCCGGGTGCCCGGGTCCTGGGGGCGGGGGTGGCGGCCGGTCCGGTGCGGCGGGGGCCGACGGTGGGGCGGCCTGGCCGTGCGGAGTGCCGCCCGGTGGGGGCGGTGGTGCGGCGTCGGCGGGCCGGGCAGAGGTTTCCGACGGCCCGTCGGCGACCTCGCCGCGGGCCGCCCGAGCCTCGACGGGGCGGGTGCGGGCGGGCCCGGCGCCCCACAGTCCGGAGGCGATCGCGAACGCGTCGGGCACGGTGGACCGCTGTCCCGGCAGGGGGAGCCCGCCGGCCCTGATTCGGTCCTGGAGGGCGCTGCCGATCGGGCCGATCGGGCCGGCCGGGTCGGTCGGGGCGGTCGCGGGGGACCGCCCCGGCGCGACGACGTCGGCGGCGACGTCCGTCGTGGCGACGTCCGCCGCGACGACATCGGCCGTGACCCGGGGGACGTCGTCGGCGAGCCGGTCGAGCAGCCCGCCGGACGGGCTCGGCACGGGCCGCTCCACCGGGTCGTCGGGCGCCGTCCCGCCGCCGGTCAGGGCCCGGCCGACGGTCCGCCCGACCGGCTCCGGCAGCGGTTCGGCGTCGGCCGCGCAGGCGCCGAACCCCCAGAGCTGCGCGAGGAGGGCCCAGCCGGCCGCGACGGCCCGTGGCCGGGGCAGCCACCGCCGGGCCGCCCGCCACCCGCCGCCGACGGTCCGTCGGGCGGCTTCCGGGCCTCTGGTCGCGTGTTTGGCTCGCACGTGAATCGAGAACGAGCGGGCGGACCGGGAGGACACGGCCGCCGTCACGGACAGTCATCGCGGGCGGTCGTCGCGGGCGGGCGGTCGTCACGGGCCGTCCGCCCCCGTCGGCCCCGCCCGCCGTGCTCCGCTCAGGAGTTGGGGCGCAGCGTCCAGATCACCGTCATGACGCCGGTCACCGCGCCGTCGGCCCGGGTGATCTCGACGGTCACCGGGAACTCGGGGCGCTCGCCCTTGTCGAGCTCGGCGACGATCTCGGCGGCCGGCCGGCCGAGCACGGCGGTGGCCGTGACGGCGCCCATGGCGAGCTTCTTGTAGGAGATCTCGGCGCTCACCGCCAGCGGCACCGCGCGCGAGAGCTGGTCGCCGAAGGCGCCCAGCACGATGCAGCCGCTGGCCGACTCGGCCAGGGTGAACATCGCGCCGGCGTGCGGGCCGCCCACGTGGTTGTGGTACTCGGGCTGGTCGGGCAGCCGCAGCACAGCACGCTCCGGGGTGGTCTCCAGGTACTCGAGCTTCAGGGTCCGGGCCATCGGGACGGTGGAGTCGAGCAGCCGGCCGATCGAAGGAGTGGTCATGGCGGCAACGTTACTAGTCAGTAGCTTCCGGTGGCAGACCCGCGGCCGGGGAAAAGAATGAGACGCGGACCACGGTGCGACGCGCGCCACACCATCCCCGCCCGGCCGCCGCCGATGTGAGGGAACGCGAAAAAGCCCGAGGGGCCGGTCTCTTGACGAGACCGGCCCCTCGGGGCGATGGGGTGAGTGACGGGACTCGAACCCGCGGCCACCTGGACCACAACCAGGTGCTCTACCAACTGAGCTACACCCACCATCTGTCCGGACCGTTCGCGCCTTTCGGCGTTCCCGCTCCGACAAGAAGAACTCTACAGGATCCGGAAGGGTGCTCGCGCCAGGGTTTCCTCGCCCCGGCGCGAGCACCTCCGCCGCTCCGGGCTCAGCCCGTCGGCGGCTGGTACTTCTCGGCGATCGCGCGCGCGGTGTCGGTGTCCGGGCCGGGTTGCGGGACGAACACCGCCTCCCGGTAGTAGCGCAGTTCGTCGATGCTCTCGCGGATGTCGGCGAGCGCCCGGTGGTTCCCGCCCTTCTGCGGGCTGTTGTAGTACGCCTTCGGGTACCAGCGCCGGGCCAGCTCCTTGATCGAGGAGACGTCCACGATCCGGTAGTGCAGGTGGCCCTCCAGCGCGGGCATGTCCCGGCTCAGGAACCCGCGGTCGGTGGCCACCGAGTTCCCGCACAGCGGCGTGCGCCCGGCCTCCGGCGCGTGCTCGCGGACGTACGCGAGCACCAGCGCCTCCGCCTCGGCCAGCGTGACGCCGTGCTCCAGCTCCTCCAGCAGCCCGGAGGCGGTGTGCATCTCCCGCACCACCCCGGGCATGTTCGCCAGCGCCTCGGCGGGCGGCCGGATGATGACGTCCACACCCTCGCCGAGGATGTTCAGCTCCGAGTCCGTCACCAGTGCCGCGACCTCGACCAGGGCGTCCCGGTCGAGGTCGAGGCCTGTCATTTCACAGTCGATCCATACCAAACGGTCAT
The DNA here is from genome assembly GCF_042800875.1 of Kitasatospora sp. NPDC057595. NCBI lineage: Bacteria > Bacillati > Actinomycetota > Actinomycetes > Kitasatosporales > Streptomycetaceae > Kitasatospora > Kitasatospora sp. NPDC057595. Next base: position 223,775 of record NZ_JBHVGL010000013.1, read on the forward strand.
TCACGCCACTCACCCTACGGCGCGATCACGCGCCGCGGGCACCGATGGAGCCGAGCGCGGTGCCGGGGTGCGGCCCTCGGAGCCGTGCTCCTCCGGTGCGTGGCCGTCCGTCTCCCTGACCTCGCGGACCTCCCGGCCGGGGTAGGCCGGGCGGGCGTCCCGCCCGGGCCGCCCCTCGCGGGGCTCCCTGGCCTCGGCCGCGGTGCCCCGCACGCCCTGCGGACGGAGCTGGCCCGCCCGGGCCTGCCGGGCCCGGACCTCCGGCGACCCGTCCTGCGGCCGGTCGGCCGCGCTCCGGTGTCCCTGGCCCTGGCCGCGCGCGCCCGGCTGCGGGACCCCGTCCTCGGCGGCGGCGTGCTCCGCCGTCCTGGACGGCCGCCCCGTGCCGGGCCCGGGCTGCGCCGGGACCAGCGGCGGGCGCGCCGGACCACGACCGGTCCCCGGCTGCCCGGGGTGCGACTGGTGTCCGGCCGGCTGGTGCGGGTACGACTGCCCGGCCCGCGCGTGCACGCCCGGTCCGGACGGCTGCCCGTGCTGGCCCGGGACCGCGGAACCCGAGCCGCCCGGGTAACCCTGGGCGCCGGCCGACCCGTGCCCCACCGGCGTGCCGTGCCCACCGGGTGCGCCGTGCCCACCGTGCTGGCCGTGCTGACCCTGGACCGAACCGCCCACCGCGCCGGCCGCGGCCGCCGACGCGACCGCCCCCGCCGTCCGCAGGTCGCCGCCCGTCGGCGCGGCCGGAGCCGGAGCCGACGCCCCGGGCCGCCGGGCCCGGTAGCTCGTCCGGTACGCGGCCGGCGAGACCCCGAGCTGGCGCCGGAAGTGCCCGCGCAGCGCCACCGGCGACCGGAAGCCGCAGCGGCGCGCGACGTCGTCCACCGACAGCTCCGAGGTCTCCAGCAGCCGCTGCGCCTGCAGCACCCGCTGGGTGATCAGCCACTGCAGCGGGGCGCTGCCGGTGAGCGTGCGGAACCGCCGGTCGAAGGTCCGTCGGCTCATGTAGGCGCGGGCCGCCAGCACCTCGACGTCGAACTGCTGGTTGAGGTTCTCCAAGGCCCAGGTCACGACCTCGGCGAGCGGGTCGTTGCCGATCTCCTCAGGTAAAGACTGATCGATGTACTGGGCCTGTCCGCCGCCGCTGCGCCGGCTCGGCACCACCAGCCGGCGGGCGAGCGCGTTGGCCGCCTCGGCGCCGTGGTCGCTGCGGACCACGTGCAGGCACAGGTCGATCCCGGCGGCGGTGCCGGCCGAGGTCAGCACGTCGCCGTCGTCGACGAACAGCTCGCGCGGGTCGACGTGCACCCGCGGGTAGCGCTTGGCCAGGGTCGGCGCGTACATCCAGTGGGTCGTCGCCGGGCGGCCGTCCAGCAGGCCGGCGGCGGCGAGGACGAACGCGCCGGTGCACAGGCCGATGATCCGCGCGCCCTCGTGGTGCGCCTTGCGCAGGGCGGTGATCGCCTCGACCGGCGGCGGCTGCGAGATCGAGCGCCAGGCCGGGACGACGATCGTGCCGGCCCGGGCCAGCGCCTCCAGTCCGTACGGGGCGGAGAGGGTCAGGCCGCCGGTGGTGGCGAGCGGGCCCTCCTCGCCGGCGCAGACCAGCAGCCGGTAGCGCGGCACCCCGGCGTCCTGGCGGTCGACGCCGAAGACCGAGAGCGGGATCGAGCTCTCGAAGATCGGTGCGCCGCCGAAGATCAGGACGGCGACGGTCTCGCGGCGGCGGCGCCCGGAGAGCTTGCGGGGCGCGGCGGCCAGCACGGCCGTCGAGGAGCCGTTGAGGCCGCCGGCGGGGCCGCCGTGGCCGTGCACCGACTGGCCGTGCACCGACGGGCCGTGGCCGCCGAGGCCGTGCCCGGTGGCGCCGAGGCCGAGCGGTCCGCCGGGGAGCCCGCCGGTGTTCGCGGAGCCGGGCAGGCCGGGGAGGGCCGGTCCGAGGCCGGCTCCGGGAGTGCCCGGGCCGGTGAAGGCACCGGCGGGGGAGGCGAAGGTCGTGAACCCGCCGTCGGCTCCGGAATGGCCGCCCGGGTGCCCGCCGGAATGGCCGGTTACCGACGTCCCGGCCCGGCCGTCCGAGCCGCCGCCGTACCCGCCGGAGTGGCTGACGGACGATCGGCTGACGGGGCGTCCGCCGTGTTCCGGGACGCCCGGGAAGGGCGGGGCTCCCGCCCCCTGCGAGGCGCCGGAGCCGCCTGGGGCGCCTGGTGCGGCTGGGGTTCCCGGGGCGGACGGGGCCGCGGGGGAATAGGAGGAGTAGGAGGTGGTGCCGGAGTGGCGGGTGTTGGCGGCGGAGGCCTGAGAGCCGGCGCTTCTCGTGGAACGACCCGCGATACCGGCCACGGCCTGGCCGCTGTCAGGACCCGCGTCGCTCCTGCTCACCCTGCTCAAGGCGCTCAAGCCCCCTCGGTGGTGTGGTGTGGTGGTGCGGCACTGCTAGCCAAGATCGAATCTATCGGGTGGACCGTTGCCGTTGTGACAAGTTCACCATCCGACGCTATGTCGACATGGCAATTTGGCGTGATGCATTCGATCACGAAGCGTGGCACCCGTCGACCCTTCTGGGAAGAGGGTCGGTGCAACGGTGGCTGGTTGTCGCGGGACGGGTCCTGGGGCGTCCGGCTCAGACGCGCCCGGCCGGTGTGCCTGGGCTGCGGATTTGCCCAAGGGCGGGGGAGCCGCGCGAGATTGACCGAAAATAGGCGGTGCACGTGAGGGCGCACGGCTGCATCGCGTGCGCCTCCCAGGCTTCATCCGGCCAGTGCCGGAGCCGAGGAACGGTGGTCGGCCGCCCGGTACCCCGCCGCTCGGGGGAGATCCCGGCCGGCCCGAACAGGCCAACGGCGGCGTCTGCGGCCCCCGGAGGTCGGCCGTCGGAGGCGGGCGCGGTGCACGAACCGGCCGCGCGGGGCCCGGAACTGACGACGCCGATCACGGCGGGACGGTTGCGCTGGACAGGGCCTCGACCTGAGCCGTTCGGCCGCGCCCGCCTCCGACGGCGCTGTCCGGCCGCTCTGCTGACGGCGGGTGAGCCGCCGGGGGCGCGAGCCGCTGGGGCGGGGTGGGTTGCTGGGGAGGGGTGAGTCGCTGGGGCGGGGCGACCCGTCGGGCCGTCGACGCACGCATCCGCCCGTGCCCGGGCGGCCTCCGCGCGATCACGGCCCGAAGTCCGTTGTTCGGTCCGGGCCGGACGGTGCGACGGCACCGCGAAGCCGGCCCGTGCCGTGAGCGCGGCCACGTGCTCCGCGGGTGCGGAGCCGGCGGCGGCATCCTCGGCAAACCCGCCGGACCGGTTTCGGACAGCCGGTCCGGCCCTGGAAGCCGATGAAGCACTGCCCGCGATGTGGACCGTTGAAGGCGCGCGCCCGCCGTCAGGGGCGGACGGCCGGGTCATCGCGCCGTCGCGCACGCCGCGTTGCGCCGCCGTGGCCGCTCCGCGCCGGCTCGGTCCGCGCCCCTCCCAGGCCCTAACCCGCCAGGCGCGCGACGGTAACACCGCCGCTGACGGAGCGGCGTGGACCCGGCCCTCCCGCGAGGGCCTCGGCGCGGGGTGTGGGGACGCCGCGGGCGGACAGCACCTGCCGGACCGCTTCCGGCAGACCGGCTGCCTTGAGCGTCGGCCGGTAGGCGGGCTCGGCCCACGGGCGGCCGTGGTGCAGCCAGACGCTCCGCAGCCCGGCCAGTTCGGCGCCGGCGATGTCCGCGGGGGCGTGGTCGCCGATCATCCAGGTGTGCGTGGCCCAGTCCCCGGTCGGCGCGATGCCGCACCGCTGCGCCGCGATCTCGAAGATCATCGGGTCCGGTTTGAGGCAGTCGGCCTCCTCGGAGATCACCCAGCCGTCGACCATCGGTCCGAGGCCGGTCCGCCGGATCTTCTCCAGCTGGGCACCGGTGCTGCCGTTGCTGACGATACCGAGCCGCCACCCGGCGGCGCGCGCCGCCCGCAGTGCGTCGATGTTGCGGGCCGGACAGTGGATGTGGGAGTTGATGCCGTGCCGGTAGTGGGCGAGCAGCCGGTCGAGCGACTCGTCGAGGCCGTAGCGGCGCCGGGCGGCGGACAGTACGGTGCTGCGCGGTACGTAGCCGCCGCCGTCGATGGTGACGAGCCAGTCGACGTCTCCGGCCGGCAGCGCCCGTTCGGTCAGAAAGTCCTGAGCCCAGGCCCGGAATGCGGCGTCCCTGGGGAGCAGCGTGTTGTCGAGGTCGAGCAGGAGCAGGGGCATGTCGAGCATGGTGCCAGCGGCCGCGCCTATGCACCTGGCAAATGCCAGACGGCGTCCCGAACCGGTGCCCCTTGGCTGAAACGGGTGCCGGAGCGGCGGCGCACCGCCCCCACCGCCCCCACGACCGCTCACCGCCCTCCTGCGGCTCACCGCCCTTCCCTCCGATGACCGGTCGCTCCACCGGCCACCTCGTCCGCCGCCTCGACGGTCGCCTCACTGCCCGGTGACCGTCGGCAACGGATCGTCATCGATCCATGACAGTCCGGTCACGGTGTCCCCGAAGCCTGTTGCGCCGCCCGGTCCGCTCAGTCAAGCTCCAGGGAACCTCCTTCGCCGGAGGGGCGCCTTCGCGCCTGGGCAAGGGGCGCACCGCAGCCGGTGCGCGCATCCCTCGTTCGTGGGAAGAGTGTCGCCCCCGAGGCCGCGCGGCTGGGCTGCGTGTCCGGCCCGTCGTACTCTGAAAGGAACAGGTCACCAACGGTGGTGCTCGGCGCAGACCGACGTCTTCCCGTGTGCGGGCCTGCCGCCCGGGCAGCGTTGTCCTCTCCTGTCGGCCCATCTCCTTCGAAGAGCCTTGTGCCATGGCTGGTTCTGAGCCCTCCCGACCGGTGGAGCCGGGCGAGGACGCCCGTTTCCCCCACCCGCTTCGCCACCTCGCCCGCCGCGGCCGTCCCGGACCGGGCTCCCGCCAGCGGCGGGACGACCGACGGTCCGATGCTCCTCCGGAGCCCCCGGTGACGGGCTGGCCGGGACCGGGCGCCGAACGCCCGAGCGCCTTCGGCCTGCCCGGCGCGGCCGGCGAGCCGACGGTCCGCGAGGCAACCGCCAAGCCCTGCGACCCGGCTTTCCAGCACGGTGTGGTGGTGGGCTTCGACGGCTCGCTGTCCAGTGAGCGCGCCCTCGCCTACGCGGTTGGCATGGCCCGCCGCTCCCAGTGCGGCCTGGTGATCGTGCACGTGGCCAACCGCCTGCCCGCCACCGTCTGGGCCGGCTGCGAGCCACCGGTCTTCGTCGACCTCCCCGACCACCGGACGGAGGTGCTCGGCCTGGAGCTCGCCTGCGCGGACTTCCTTGCAGGGGTGCCCTGGATCCTGGTCGAGCGGGGCGGCGACATCTGCCACGAGATCGAGGAGGTCGGCCGCGAGTTCGCCGCCGACGCGATCGTGGTCGGCACGACGCACGGCCTGCTCGGCAAGATCTTCGGCTCGGTCTCCGGCCGCCTGGCCCGCCGTGCCAACCGCCCGGTGATCGTGATCCCCTGACGGACGGTCCGGTGTCCGTGCGGATGAACGACTGCTCCACATCAACCGGTTGATGAATCGGTCCGCGCCCCGGTGCGCTCCCGACGGCCCGTGGTGGCGTCAACTCCGTTGGCGCCCGCGCCTGGGACGGCCCCGGGCACCGTCCCAGGCGCGGCCACCAGCGTTGCCGCTGCCACGCCCCTTGGTGGATCGCCCCCGGAGCGGCCCGCCGGTCGGAGCGGGCCGACGGACGGCGCGGGTGCGGCCTACGGCAGTCTCAGGATCCGATGCCGAGCTCTCGCGCGATGAGCATCCGCTGGACCTCCGAGGTGCCTTCACCGATCTCCAGGATCTTGCAGTCCCGCCAGAAGCGGGCGACGGGGAATTCGTTCATGAAGCCGTACCCACCGTGGATCTGGGTCGCCTCGCGGGCGTTGTCGACGGCGGCCTCCGACGAGTACAGCTTGGCGATCGCGGCCTCCTTCTTGAACGGTTCCGAGTGCAGCAGCCGGGACGCGGCGTCCCGCCAGGCGAGGCGGGCGGTGTGGGCGCGCATCTCCATGTCGGCGAGCTTGAACTGGATGGCCTGGTTGGCGCCGATCGCGCGGCCGAAGGCGCGGCGCGTACCGGCGTACGAGACGGACTGGTCGACGCAACCCTGGGCCAGGCCGGTGGCCAGAGCGGCGATCGCGATGCGGCCCTCGTCGAGGATCCGCAGGAACTGGGCGTAGCCGCGACCTCGCTCGCCCAGCAGGTTGGCCGCGGGGACGCGGCAGTCGGTAAAGGACAGTTCGCGGGTGTCGGATGCGTTCCATCCGACCTTCGAGTACTTCTTCGACACCTGGAACCCGGGGGTCCCGGTGGGCACGATGATGGAGGAGATTTCCCGGCGAGGCGAGGAGAATTCGCCCTCTTCACTCGAACGAGCGATCGGTTCGGTGAGCGCGGTGACGGTGACCAGCCCGGTGATGTCGGTACCGGAGTTGGTGATGAAGCACTTGGTGCCGTTGATCACCCACTCGTCGGTGGCCTCGTCGTACCGCGCGGTGGTGCGGGTCGCCCCGGCGTCCGAGCCGCCCTCGGGCTCGGTCAGGCCGAACGCGCCGAGCAACTCGCCGGAGGTCAGCCGGGGCAGCCACTCGCGCTTCTGCTCCTCCGTGCCGAACCGGTAGACGGGCATCGCACCGAGCGAGACCGCCGCCTCCAGGGTGATCGCGACCGAGGAGTCGACCCGGGCCAGCTCCTCCAGCGCCAGGCAGAGCGCGAAGTAGTCGCCGCCCATGCCGCCGTACTCCTCCGGGAACGGCAGGCCGAACAGACCCATCCGCCCCATCTCCCGCACGATCTCGTAGGGGAACTCGCCCTGCTCGTAGTACTCGCCGATCTTCGGCGCGACCACGTCCTGGGCGAATTCGGCCACAGTGCGCCGCAGTTCCTCGTGCTCGGTGTTCAGCCGGTGGTCGAGCATGATGGTGATCCTCCTGGGGCCCCGCCGGGTGGGCGCGGGCGTGGTCGGGACGACGGCCGCCGGTGCTGGTGTGCCGGGCGGACGGTGTGATGAGCGGACGTGTACGAGGGGGCCGCCCCGGTGCGCGGGCCGGCCGGTGCGGGTCAGTCCGGTGATCCGGCGGGGGTGGTGCCGAGCAGGGCCTGGACCGTGCGGGAGGGGCTCGGCCGGCCGAGCCGGCGCGCCATCCAGCCGCTGGTGGCGACCAGGGCGCGCAGGTCGACGCCGGTCCGGATGCCGAGTCCGTGCAGCATCCACACCAGGTCCTCGGTGGCCAGGTTGCCGGTGGCGCTCTTGGCGTAGGGGCAGCCGCCCAGCCCGCCGGCCGAGGCGTCCACGATGGTGACCCCGGAGCGCAGCGCCGCCAGCGTGTTGCTCAGCGCCTGGCCGTAGGTGTCGTGGAAGTGCACGGCGAGCCTGCCGACCGGCACCCCCGCCCCGGCGAACCCGTCGAGCAGGGCGGTGACCTGCCCGGGGGTGGCCACGCCGATGGTGTCGCCGAGGCTGAGCTCGGCGCAGCCCATCTCCAGCAGCCGCACCCCGGAGCGGACCACCTGGGCGACCGGGACCGGCCCCTCCCAGGGGTCGCCGAAGCACATCGACAGATAGCCGCGGACCGGGACGCCGGCCGCCGCGGCCCGCTCCACCACGGGGCGGAACATCGCCATCGCCTCGTCCGCCGAGCGGTTGAGGTTGCGGCGGGCGAAGGTCTCGGTGGCGCTGGCGAACACCGCGACGTCGGTGGCGTGGTGGGCCAGCGCGCGGTCCAGGCCGCGCTCATTGGGCACCAGCACCGGCAGGCGCAGTCCCGGGTGGCGGTCCGGCAGGTCGGAGAGCCGGGGCATCAGCTCCTCGGCGTCGGCGAGCTGGGGTACCCATTTCGGGTGAACGAAGCTGGTGGCCTCGACGGTGCGCAGACCGGCGGCCGCGAGCCGGCCGATGAACTCGGCCTTGACCTCGACGGGGACGAGCGTGCCCTCGTTCTGCAGGCCGTCACGCGGGCCGACCTCGTGGATCCGCACCTCGGCGGGCAGGCCGGGGGAGCGGACCGGGGCCGGCAGGCCCAGGTCGAGGGCGTCCGGTTCGCGGGCGGGGCCGGCGTCTCTCGGTGCGGGGGCGGTCACGACCGCACCGCCTCGGGGGCCTCGGCCGGGGCGTCCGCGGGGGCCGGGACGGTCTCGGCGGGGGCGACCACGACCAGCAGCTCCTCCATCGCCACAGTGGCGCCGGTGGCGGCCCGCAGCTCGGTCACCGTGCCGTCGTGCGGGGCGGTGATCACGTGTTCCATCTTCATGGCCTCCAGGACGAGCAGGGGCTGGCCCTTGCGGACCGCCTCCCCGGCCGTGGTCTTCACGACCGTGACGGTGCCCGGCATCGGCGCGGTCAGCGCCCCGTGGTGGGCGGCGGTGCCGGCGGCGCTCTCGCCGACCGCGTCGTGGGTGTGCACCGGCCAGGCGTCGCCGTCGATCCCGAGCCAGGTCACCGGGCCGGTGGCGGGTGCGGCGGGGCCGTCGGCGGCGAGCGCGAAGCTCGTCCGCAGGCCGTCGACGGCCAGGTGGAGGCGGTCCCCGGAGCGGCCGGCCCGGGCCCGGTGGACCGGCCCGGAGTCGAGCCGGATCTCGACCTCCAGGGCGCGGTCGGACGGATTGTCGGTGGCGTCGGCTACGTTGCCCGCAGTGATCGATCGGATGCGCACCGACACCGGGTCCTGGCCGGGGGTACGGAGTCGGTGGGTGGTCCAGGCGGGGTCGCCGCCCAGGCGCCAGCCGGAGGGAAGGGAGAACGGGTCGGTCCAGCCGTCGGCGTCGGCGGCCGGGGTGAGGTCCAGGTGCCGCGCGAGCGCGGCCGCGTAGTAGAGGAGGTGGGCGGGCGTCGGCGGTTGCGGCGGCAGGGAGCCGGAGGGCTCGGCGGGCGGCGTGACGGCGGCGGCCGGGGAGTACGGCGAGGCGAGCAGCCCGGGCTGCTGCTGCGCCGTCTGCTCGACCAGGCCGGTGTCGAGCCGGCCGGCGGCGACCTCCGGGTGGGCGAGCAGCCGCCGCAGGAAGCCGGTGTTGGTGGTGACGCCGAGGATCCGGGTGTCGGCCAGCGCGGCGCGCAGGCGCCGCAGCGCGGTCGGACGGTCGGGCCCGTAGGCGATGACCTTGGCGAGCATGGGGTCGTAGGAGCTGGTGATCACGGTCCCGGGGGCGACTCCGGAGTCCACCCGGATGCCCTCGCCCCGCGGTTCGTCGAGGAGCAGGATGCGTCCGCCGGTGGGCAGGAAGTCCCGTTCCGGGTCCTCGGCGCAGATCCGGGCCTCGATGGCGTGGCCCTGGAAGGAGATGTCGGACTGGGTGAAGGAGAGGGGTTCGTCGGCGGCGATCCGCAGCTGCCACTCGACCAGGTCCAGCCGCCGGGGCCGGCCGGCGGCGGTGTCGACGGTGTCGACGGTGTCGGCCACGGCCACGGCGAGCTCGGTGACGGGGTGTTCCACCTGGAGACGGGTGTTCATCTCCATGAAGAAGAAGTCGCGCACGCCCTCGTCGTCGGCGGGGGAGTCCGGGTCGACGCCGGGGACGATGAACTCCACGGTGCCGGCGCCGGTGTAGCCGCAGGACTCGGCGGCACGGACGGCCGCGGCGCCCATCGCCGCGCGGGTATCGGCGTTGAGCAGGACGGAGGGAGCCTCTTCGATCAGCTTCTGGTGGCGGCGCTGCAGGCTGCACTCGCGCTCGCCGAGGTGGACGGTGGTGCCGTGGGCGTCGGCCAGCACCTGGACCTCGATGTGGCGCGGCCGGTCGATCCAGCGCTCCAGCAGCAGGGTGTCGTCGCCGAAGGCGGTGCGGGCGACGCGCCGGGCCGCGGCGATCTCGGTCGGCAGGTCGGCCGGGTCGCGGACCAGGCGCATGCCCTTGCCGCCGCCGCCGGCGGACGGCTTGAGCAGCACGGGGTAGCCGATCTCCCCGGCGGCCGCGACGAGTTCCTCGTCGGTGGGCGCCGTGGCCCGGCTGCCCGGAACCACCGGCACGCCGGCGGCCCGGACGGCCTCCTTGGCGTTGATCTTGTCACCCATCAGCTCGACCGCGGCGGGAGGAGGTCCGATGAAGACGAGGCCGGCGTCGGCGCAGGCGCGGGCGAAGGAGGCGTTCTCGGCGAGGAAGCCGTAGCCGGGGTGGACGGCCTGGGCTCCGGTCCGGCGGGCGGCGGCGAGGATCTGGTCGGTCCGCAGGTAGGTCTCGGCGGCGGAACTGTCGCTGCGGTCGGCCGGGCCGAGCCGGACCGCGACGTCGGCCTCGCGGACGTGCGGCGCGTCGGCGTCGGCGTCGCTGAACACGGCGACCGAGCGCACGCCGAGCCGCCGCAGGGTGCGGATCACCCGGACGGCGATCTCGCCGCGGTTGGCGACCAGAACTGTGTCGAACATGGGAGGCGTTCCTCCGGGTCGAGGGGAGCCGTACGAAGAGGTGGTGGCACCGGGTGGGTGCCGGGCACCGGGGAGGCGGCGGGGCCGGCGGGCCGCCGCCCGGGGGCTACATGCGGAAGACGCCGAACGGGCCGGGCGCCGGGAGCGGGGCGTTGGCGCAGGCGGTGAGTGCCAGGCCGAGCGCGGTCCGGGTGTCCAGCGGGTCGATCACACCGTCGTCCCAGAGCCGGGCGGTGGCGTAGTAGGCGTTGCCCTGGCGCTCGTACTGCTCGCGCACGGGGCGCTTGAACTCCTCCTCCGCCTCGGCGGGCCACTGCTCGCCGTGCGCCTCCAGCTGGTCGCGGCGGACGGTGGCCAGCACCGACGCGGCCTGCTCGCCGCCCATCACGGAGATCTTGGCGTTCGGCCACATCCACAGGAAGCGGGGTGAGTAGGCCCGGCCGCACATCGAGTAGTTGCCGGCTCCGTACGAGCCGCCGATCACCACCGTCAGCTTCGGGACGCGGGTGCAGGCGACGGCGTTGACCATCTTGGCGCCGTGCTTGGCGATGCCGCCCGCTTCGTACTGCCGGCCGACCATGAACCCGGTGATGTTCTGCAGGAAGAGGAGGGGGATGCCCCGCTGGTCGCACAATTCGATGAAGTGGGCGCCCTTGAGGGCGGACTCGGCGAACAGCACGCCGTTGTTGGCGACGATGCCCACGGGGTGGCCGTGGATCCGGGCGAACCCGGTCACCAGGGTCGCGCCGTACTCGGCCTTGAACTCGGCGAACCGGCTGCCGTCGACCAGCCGGGCGATCACCTCGCGCACGTCGTAGGGCGTGCGCGGGTCGACCGGGACGGCCCCGTACAGGCCGGCCGGGTCGACGGCCGGCGGTTCGGCCGGGGCGAGCGGCCACGGGCGGGCCGGGCGCGGGCCCAGCCCGGCGACGATGGTGCGGACGATGGACAGGGCGTGGGCGTCGTCCTCGGCCAGGTGGTCCGTGACGCCGGAGGTCCGCGAGTGCAGGTCGCCGCCGCCGAGCTCCTCGGCCGTCACCACCTCGCCGGTCGCCGCCTTCACCAGCGGCGGCCCGCCGAGGAAGATGGTGCCCTGGTTGCGGACGATGACGGCCTGGTCGCTCATCGCCGGGACGTACGCGCCGCCGGCCGTGCAGGAGCCGAGCACGGCGGCGATCTGCGGGATGCCCGCGGCCGACAGGCGGGCCTGGTTGTAGAAGATCCGGCCGAAGTGGTCGCGGTCCGGGAAGACCTCGTCCTGCATCGGGAGGAAGGCGCCGCCGGAGTCGACCAGGTAGACGCAGGGGAGCCGGTTCTCCAGCGCGACCTCCTGGGCGCGCAGGTGCTTCTTGACCGTCATCGGGTAGTAGGTGCCGCCCTTGACGGTGGCGTCGTTGGCGACCACGACCACCTCGCGCCCGGCGACCCGGCCGATGCCGGCGATCACCCCGGCGGCCGGGGCGGCCCCGTCGTACATCCCGTCGGCCGCCAGCGGGGCCAGTTCGAGGAAGGGGGAGGCCGGGTCGAGCAGGGTGTCCACCCGGTCGCGGGGGAGCAGCTTGCCGCGCGCGGTGTGCCGGGCGCGGGCCTTGGCGCCGCCGCCGAGCGCGGCCGTGCCGAGCTTCTCGCGCAGCTCGGCGACCAGGGCCCGGTGGGCGGCGGTGTTCGTCCGGTACGCCTCGGAGCCGGGGTCCGCGGCCGTGCCAAGCCGGGGGGCCGGTGCGGTGGCGCCAGGGGCGCCGGCCGCGGCGTTGCCGTTGATGCCGGTGGGCGCGCCGGCGGTGGAGATGACCATCCCAAGAGCTCCCTTGCCCTCGGCGGCAGGTGGGCCGGAGGGGCTGGTGAGCCCGCGACCCCCACACGTTAATGAACGTTAACTTCCGCCGCCCAGGTTAACGACCGATAACCCCACTGTCTACGATGGGCCGCATGCCGAATGTTCCACCCGCCTTCGGGCTCCCGCGTCGCGACCAGATCCGCAAGGAGGCTGCCCGGTTGTTCGCGGCCCGGGGCTTCCTGGGTGTCGGCGTGGACGAGATCGGCAAGGCGGTGGGGATCAGCGGCCCCGCGCTCTACCGGCACTTCGCCGGCAAGGACGCCATGCTCGCCGACCTGCTCGTCGGCATCAGCGAGCGGCTGCTGGAGGAGGGCCGGCGCCGGGCGGGCGGCAGCGAGGGTCCGGCCGCCGCGCTGGACGCGCTGGTCGGCGGCCACGTCGACTTCGCGCTCGACGACCGCGACCTGATCACCCTGCACGACCGCGAGCTGCTCAACCTCCGCGAGGAGGACCGCCGGACCGTCCGCCGCCTCCAGCGCGCCTACGTGGAGCTCTGGGTCGACGTGGTCCGCCAGGCCTACCCGCCGCTCGCCGCCCCGTCCGCCGAGCCGGTCGCCCGGGCGTCCGTGCACGCCGTCTTCGGGCTGATCAACTCCACCCCGCACAGCCACGGCCCCAACCCCGCCCACGGGGACGAGCGGGCCGGACTCCCGCGTGACGCGATGGCTGGGCTGCTGCACGACCTGGCGCACGGGGCCTTCTCGGCGGCCGCCGCCGCCGTCGCCGCCGACACCGCGCGGGCCGCCGCCGGGGCCGGGCGCGCCTGAGCCCGGATCCCGTCGGTTCGCGTTGCGCCGTCCGGGGGAGGGGCGGTCGCGGAACCGGCCGCGGAACCGACCGAGGGACCGACCGAGGGACCGACCGCAGGGCCAACCGCAGGGCCAACCGCAGGGTCGACCCGTGCGGGGTCCGGGCCGGTGCGGGCTCGTCCCGACGGCCTAGGACCAAGGGAGGCGGCGCCCTGCGCCGGTGGGCGGTGGGCGTTTCCCGGGTCCGTCGGCGACCCTGGTGGTGGGCGCGCCGCCCCGGCTCCGTCGGGAATCACCGCAGGTTGCGGGCTGTTGCCCCCTCCGTCGGGCCGGGACCTCCGGCTCGCCCTGGCCTGAAACTCCATGGCGGCCACCCGACGGAATGGTTAGCATCCCTAAATATGCCTGAGACTCACGGATCTACGGTGGAGCTTTCCCCGAGCGGCACCCGAACCGACACCCCGGGCGGGTCCGGGGAAGGGCACGCCCGACCGGGCCCGTCCGCGGACCCCACGACCGACACCGACACCGGCACCGGCACGCGTACCGCCGCCACCACCGGTGGCGAAGGCGGCGGCCCCGACGCCCCCGACGAATCCGACGGCCGGGGCTGGCTCCGACGGCTGCTCGGCTACTGCTGGCGCTCCCGGCGCAGCGTGCTGCTCGCCTTCGGGGCCTCGCTCCTCGGTATGGCCGTCACCGCCCTGGTGCCCCTGGTCACCAAGGTGATCATCGACGACGTCATCACCGCGCACACCCGCCCGCTCGCCCCGTGGGCCGTGACCCTGCTGCTGGCCGCCGCCGTGGTGTTCGGCTGCACCCAGGTCCGCCGCTACTACGGCGGGCAGCTGGCCGTCGACGTCCAGCACGACCTGCGCGCCGACCTCTTCCGGTCGCTCGGCCGGCTCGACGGCCACCGCCAGGACCGCCTGGACACCGGCCAGGTGGTCGGCCGCGCGACCTCCGACCTCCAGCTGATCAACGGGCTGCTCTCGATGCTGCCCATGATGACCGGCTACCTGATCATGTTCGCCATGTCGCTTGGCGTGATGATCTGGCTCTCGCCGCCGCTCACCCTCGTCGCTCTGGTCATGGCCCCGGCGCTGTGGTGGGTCTCGACGCTCAGCCGCAAGCGGCTCTTCCCCGCCACCTGGGCGGCCCAGCAGGAGGCCGCCGCCGTCGCCGGCGTGGTCGACGAGGCCATCGGCGGCGTGCGGGTGGTCAAGGGCTTCGGCCAGGAGGCCCAGGAGCTGGACAAGCTGGAGGCGGCCTCGCGCCACCTCTTCGCGGCCCGGCTCCGCTCGATCCGGCTCAACAGCCGCTACAACCCCGCCATGCAGGCGATCCCCGCGCTGGCCCAGGTCGCGGTGCTGGCCTTCGGCGGCTGGCTGGCGGTCGACGGCCAGGTCTCGCTCGGCACCTTCGTCGCCTTCTCCACCTACGTCGCCCAGATGACCGGTCCGGTCCGGATGCTGACCATGGTCATCACGGTCGGCCAGCAGGCCCGGGCCGGTGTCGAGCGCGTGCTCCAGCTGATCGACGAGCGCCCGCTGGTCCGGGAGCGCCCGGACGCCGTCACCCTCGACCTCACCCGGGAACCGGCCGCCGCCCCCGGCGTCGAGGGTCCCGACACCGAGGACCCCGGAACCGCCATGACCGGGACCGGGACCGCGACCGCGACCGGGTCTGCGGGCCCGCGCGTGGTCGGCCCGCTCACCACCGAGGTCGCGCTGGAGTTCGACCGGGTCGGCTTCCGCTACGACCCCGAGCACCCGGCGCCCGTCCTGCACGGCCTCAGTCTGCGCCTCGCCCCCGGCGAGACCCTGGCCTTGGTCGGCGCGTCCGGCTCGGGCAAGTCCACCGTCGCGCAGCTGGTGCCGCGGTTCTACGATCCGGCGGCCGGCGCCGTCCGCCTCTACGGCCACGACCTGCGCGACCTGACCCTCGACTCGGTCCGGGCGGCCGTCGGCATCGTGCCCGAGGAGAGCTTCCTCTTCTCCGAGACGGTCCGCACCAACATCGCCTACGGGCGACCGGACGCCACCGACGAGCAGATCGTCGCCGCCGCCCGCGCCGCCCAGGCCGACGAGTTCGTCCGGGCCCTGCCCGACGGCTACGAGACCAAGGTCGGCGAGCAGGGACTCACCCTCTCCGGCGGCCAGCGCCAGCGCATCGCCCTGGCCCGGGCGATCCTCACCGACCCCCGCATCCTGCTCCTCGACGACGCCACCTCGGCCGTCGACCCGCAGATCGAGGCGGAGATCCACGACGCGCTGCGCTCGGTCATGGCCGGCCGCACCACACTGCTGATCGCCCACCGCCGCTCCACCCTCCAGTTGGCCGACCGGATCGCGGTCCTCGACCAGGGCCGGCTGCTGGACCTCGGCACGCACGAGGAACTCGAAGCCCGATGTCCCCGGTACCGGGCCCTGATCACCGACCCCGAGGCCGGCCGCGCCCCCGCCGCGCCGAACCCGGCGGACCCCGAGGACCCGAAGGCCCCGGCGAACCCGCCGAAGCCGACGGACGCGACCGAACCGACGCGCGGCACCGACCCGACGGACGCGACCGACCCGACGAACGGCACCGACCCGGCACGGCCGAAGGACCCGGCCGGGACGGCCCCCGCCGCCGCTCCGCCCGCACCCCCCGCGATGCCCACCCCGGCCCTGGCCAAGGCGGCCCGCACAGCCGCACCCGACCTCCTCGCCAAGGTCGCCGCCCTCCCGCCGGCCGCCGACACCCCGGCCATCTCCCGCGCCGAGGCCGAGCGGGGCGACGCCGACTTCAGCCTCCGCCGCCTGCTGCGCCCCTTCCGCGCGCCGCTCGCCCTCGCGCTGGCGCTGGTCGCCCTCGACGCGGGCGCGGCCCTGGTCCTGCCGATCCTGATCCGGCACGGCATCGACGACGGCGTCAGCAAGGGCGTCATGACCGGCGTCGCCGTCGCCTCGCTCGCCGCCCTGGCCGTCGTCCTGCTGGACTGGCTGGTGCAGAGCGCCGAGAACCGGGTCAGCGGCCGCACCGGCGAACGGGTGCTCTACTCGCTCCGGCTCAAGATCTTCGCCCACCTCAACCGGCTCGGCCTCGACTACTACGAGCGCGAGCTGTCCGGCCGGATCATGACCCGGATGACCACCGACCTGGACTCGCTCACCTCCTTCCTGCAGACCGGCGTGGTCACCGCCGTGGTCAGCCTGCTGACCTTCCTCGGCATCTTCGGGGCCCTGCTGGTGATCGACGCCGGGCTCGCCCTGGCCGTCTTCGCGGTGCTGCCGCTGCTCGTGGTGGCGACCCTGGTGTTCCGCCGGAAGTCCAAGGCCCAGTACGAGATCTCCCGCGACCTCATCAGCACGGTCAACGCCGACCTGCAGGAGAACGTGGCCGGCATGCGGATCGTCCAGGCGTTCCGCCGGCTGGACACCAACACGGACCGCTTCGTCGCCCGCGGCATCGCCTACCGGGACGCCCGTGTCCGCGCCCAGCTCTACATCTCGCTGTACTTCCCGTTCGTGCAGTTCCTCTCCAGCGTGGCCGCCGCGCTGGTGCTGATCGTCGGCGCCTCGCGGGTGGAGGCCGGGACCCTCACCGTCGGCGCGCTGGTGGCGTACCTGCTCTACATCGACCTGTTCTTCGCGCCGGTCAACCAGCTTTCCCAGGTCTTCGACGGCTACCAGCAGGCGGCGGTGGGCCTGGGCCGGATCCGCGAGCTGCTGCGCACCCCGACCAGCACCGCGGTGGCCGCCGACCCGGTGCCCGTCCCGGCCGGACTGCGCGGCGAGATCGAGTTCGACCACGTCGGCTTCGCCTACAACGGCGGCGCGGACGGCTCCCCGGACGTCCTGACCGACGTCAGCCTGCGGATCCCCGCCGGGCAGACGGTGGCGCTGGTCGGCGAGACCGGGGCCGGCAAGTCCACCCTGGTCAAGCTGGTCGCCCGGTTCTACGACGCGACGGCCGGCACCGTGCGGGTCGACGGCGTGGACCTGACCCGCTACGACCTCGCGCAGTACCGCCACCGGCTCGGCGTGGTGCCGCAGGAGGCCTACCTGTTCGCCGGGACGGTGCGCGAGGCGATCGCGTACGGCCGGCCCGACGCCTCGGCGGCCGAGGTGGAGGCGGCGGCCCGGGCGGTCGGCGCGCACGACATGATCGTCCGGCTGTCCGGCGGCTACGACCACGAGGTCGCGGGCCGGGGCCGGAACCTCTCGGCGGGCCAGCGCCAGCTGATCGCGCTGGCCCGGGCGGAGCTGGTCGATCCGGACGTCCTGCTGCTGGACGAGGCCACCGCGGCCCTCGACCTGGCCACCGAGGCGGCGGTCAACCACGCCGCCGACCGGCTCAGCGGCGGCCGCACCACGCTGGTCATCGCCCACCGGCTGACCACCGCCGAGCGCGCCGACCGGGTCGTGGTGCTGGACCACGGCCGGGTGATCGAGGACGGCACGCACACCGAACTGCTCGCCCGGGGCGGGGCGTACACCCGGCTCTGGCAGGCGTTCGTCGCGGAGGGCGGGCATGGTGGTGCCGACGGCCGCGGTGCCGCGGCCGTACCGGCCTCGGACGCGATCGTCGGATAACCGGTCCGAACAGGCCGAACAGCGGTCCGGCCGAACAGCGCGACGGCGGGGCGGCGGTCTGAGGGGACAGCGGGGCGGCGGGCACCGGAAACGGGCCCGCCGCGCCGTCACGCCGTCCCGGTCACGCCGCGAGCAGTGCGATCAGCAGCCCCGAGGGGTCGATCCCGCGAGGCAGCTCGCTCACCTGCCCGTCCCCGACCTCGACCACCCGCCAGCCGGAGCCGTCGGCCCGCTCGGCGAGGTCGGTGGTGACGAACCGGCAGCCCAGCGCCCGCACCAGCGGCCGGACCACGGACAGGTCGGGGGAGGCCGGGCAGCCGGGCAGGTCCGGGTGCGGCCCGACCAGCACCGGCTCGCCGTCCAGCCACCACGCCCGGGCCTCCACCGCCCGCCGCCGCCCGTCCCGGTCCGCGTCCCGGTCCCCGTCCGCGGCGCCCTCGGAGCCGCCGCCGGTCGGGGACGCGGCGCCACGGGCATCCCACCCCACCCGGGTGAACTCCTCGAACCGCCGCAGCACCACACCGCCCGCCAGGTGCTCGGCCTGCAGCTCCACGAACCGCGCGACCACCCGTTCGACGGCCGGCAGATCCGCCAACTCCGGGATGTAGCAGGCCTCGTCCCACTCGTCCTTGCGGGACTTCACATAGTCCTTGACGATCGCCGGCCCCTGCCCGCCGAGCCGGGCTACGGCCGGCGCCAACCGCTCCGCTCCGACCGTCCCCGTCCCCGTCCCGGCCTCAGCCCCGGCCCCGGCGTCCGGCATCGGCAGCCAGACGCTCTGTGGGGTGGCGCCTTCGAACACCTCGTACCAGCCCGGAAGTTCATGCGCCGAGGCGTACCCGGGCGGGCTGGTCAACAGCTGCCCGCCGCGTTCCGCCAGGGCGGCGGCGAAGTCCGCGTACCGGGGGGAGGGGAGCATCCACCCCCGGTACCAGAACGGCCCGCGCCCCGCCGGCACGCGGTGGACGGCCGCGCGGGCGTCGCCCGCGAGCAGCGCGTCGTGGTCGACCAGATGGTGCTCGCCGCCCAGGTCGCGCAGCAGCCTGGCCTCCCAGGCGAACTGCGGGTCGACCCGGCGCGGGTCCAGCGGATGGGAGGGGAGGAGGAAGGCTGGTGCGGGCATGGGCGTCAGGGTAAGGCCACCGATGGGTCGACAGGCCGTCAAAACCCCGACGTCACAGGCCTGGACCCGCACGGACGAGCCTGTCCGGCGAGCCGCCCGGCAGCCCGTCCCGGCGGCCCCGCCGACCGGCCCCGACCCGCCCGCCGCAATCCGCTCGACGGCCGGAGCCGCCCGCTGCGAGAGTGACCCGATGCGAAACCTGTGGCGCAACGCGCGAAGGATCCCTCGGCAGGCGGCCCGCACGGTCGTCCTGGACGAAGCGGGCTCCGTCTTCCTCCTGCGCTCGGACAACAGCGAGGTCGGCGTGCACTGGACCATGCCGGGCGGCGGCATCGAGCCCGGCGAGACGCCGCGGACGGGAGCCCGCCGCGAGCTCTGGGAGGAGACCGGCTGGTCCGACCTCGAACCCGGCCCGCTGCTCTGCACCTGGGAACACGACTTCACCTGGCACGGCACACCCGTCCGCCAGCACGAGCACATCTACCTCGCCAGCGGCCCGCACCGCGGCCCGGTCGGCGACGTCAGCGCGATGCACGCCGCCGACCGGATCCTCGACTGGCGCTGGTGGACCCCGGCGGAACTCGCCGACCCGAACGCGGACGCCCTCTGGCCGCCCCGGCTGCCCGACCTACTGTCGGCCGTCCGCGAGGGCTGGCTCACCGAGCGCCGCGCACCCGAGCCCGTCGACCTCGGCTACATCCCGAACGCCCGGCCCGCCCAGGCCTGACCCGGCCGCCCGTTTCAGGCCCGGTCGACCCGCGCCGGGCCCGGCTGGACCGTCCGGCGTCCGCCGCGCCGGCCCGTGCGCCCGGCGGGACCGGCCTGCCAGTCCCGCGGCTCCAGCTCCCGGTCGTGCAGCGCACCGGGGTTGATCACGACGGAGAGCTGCGCCCCGGCCAGCCGCTCGTAGGCGAGGCCGGTGGCGCTCAGCAGGTGCTCGGTCGGCACCGACACGGCGATCGCGGGCCGCCAGGCGGGCAGTACCACCAGACAGGTTCCCCTGCCGAGCCGAACGAGTTCGGCGGTGGCGCGGACGGCGGGCCGTTCCTCCGCCCGCCCGGGCAGCCCCGCGGGTCCGAGGCGTCCCACGGCCTCCGGCTGGTGCGGGGTGCCGCTGATCAGGACGCCCAACGGTGCCTCGGCGCCCGCCACCGACCGCGTGCCGGTGCCCGTCCCGCTGACGGTGCCGGTCCCGCTGACGGTGCCGGTCCCGCTGACGGTGGCGGCTCCGGTGGCGGTACCGGTCTCCGTCCCGGTCCGGTCGTCATCGGTGCGCGGTCCGGGAACGGACGGCACGTTCGACGTCGGCGCCGGGCCGGAGGGTGTGGTCTCCGGTGGGAGGGGTCCGGCCGCCCGAGGGTGCATCCGGCGCAGCCGCCGCGACGGTGCCGGGCGCCGGGTGGCGACGGTGCGCAGTTCCTCCTGGGCCGCCCGCAGGACGGGGACGGTCCGGTCCCGGGCGGCCGGCGGCTGCTGGAGCCGGACGAAACCCTCGAGGCGACCGTCACCGCCGTCCGCGCGCTCCGGCCCGGCCACGTCCCCCGCAGCGGCGTCCGGCTCGACCGGCCCGCCGGACCGGCCGCCGCCGCGCGGCCTGGGCACGGAGCCACCCGTCCAGCCGTCGGCCCCCGCCGCCGCGATCGAGCAACGGCTCGCGCCGTCCGCCCCCGCGGCGTTCCCGGCCGCGTCCGGGCGGATGGGCGCCGACGGCGTGATCGCGGCGGCGGGGGCCGACGGGGACCGGTCGGCGGCGGTCTGGTCGAGCGTGGTCATTGGCACGGGCCCTTCACGGTTCGGTGCCGTCGATCCTCCCGCACCGGGCGATCTCCTCCAAGCGGCTTTCCGCCTCGTGCGCCCCACGCCACCGTCCTGCCCTGTTCGTCCCGTTCGTCCCGACAACCCCAGAAGTCCCAGGGGTCCCAGCCCTTCTGGCCGTCCCAGCGGCCCAGCACCCCCCCCGGGAGAGGGCCGGTCAGGCGCCGGGCGCCACGAAGCCCTTGAGGTCGGCCAGGACGACGTTGGCCGCGGCCACGCCGAGGCCGAGGAACCAGGTCTCGTCCGGGACCGGCCGGGCCTGCCCGGACTTGACCGCACCGAGCGTCTTCCACAGGGCCCCGCCGAGCACCGCGTCCTGGTTGGTGGAGCTGGGCGTGCCGTAGACGCCGTAGAAGACCCAGTCGGCGTCCGCCTTGTCGATCTGCTCGGGGCTGATCTCCACCGCGAGCTCCTTGACCTGCTCGATCTTGGGCTGCGGCAGCTGCGCGTCGGTGAGGATGGTGCCGATGAAGGACAGCTCCGCGTAGAGCCGGGTCTTGCCGGGCATGAAGCGCAGCGGCGTGATGGTCGGCCGCTTGTCGCCGAGCGTGGCGCCGATCGCCGCGGCCGCCGCCTGGTAGGCGTCCAGCTGGGCCCTGGCCTCGGCCTCCAGGCCGAACGGGCTCGCGTTGAGCAGGAAGTTCTGCTTCCACGGGTAGCCGGGGCGCAGCGAGAAGACGGTCGGCGCGATCTTGGAGAGCTGCTCGTACTGGTCCTGGGCGCGCAGCTGGCTGCCGAGGATCAGGTCGGGCTTGAGCGCGGCGATGGCCTCCAGGTTGAGGCTGTTGATGGTGCCGACGTTGGCGGGGTTGCCGGCCTTGTCCTTGAGGTAGGACGGCATCGTCTTGGAGCCGTCCGTGTGGACGACACCGACCGGCTGGACGCCGAGCGAGACGACGTTGTCGAGTTCGCCGGTGTCGAGGACCACGACCCGGACCGGCTTGGCGGGGACGACGGTCTCGCCCATCGCGTGCTTGACGGTGCGGGGGTAGACGCCGGGTGCGGCGTCGGTGCCGAAGCCCTTCATCTTCTCGATCACGGCGGCGTAGTCGTCACCGCCCTGCTTGACCGACTTCTGGTCCGGGGTGGAGCCGCCGGAGGGCTTGGCCGTCCCGTCGCCGGAGCCGGAGGCACCGGAGCCCGGACCGTCGGAGCCGGAGCCGCCCGAGCTGCCGCAGGCGGTGAGCAGCCCGCCGATGCCGAGCACGGCTCCGCCGGTGAGGGCCGCGGTGAGCAGCTTCCGGCGGGTGGGGCGGGGGTCGGTCGGCCGGCCGGGGGTGGGGGACACGCGGCACTCCTTCAGGGACGGGGCGTCGAAGTTAGGTGAGGCAAACCTATCCGACGGCCCCCGAAGTCTCTGCGCCGCATCGCCCGAGGACGGGACCGCGTCACGAATCGTGTCAAACCACAACACTTCCGACAAATCAATTCGGTAACGACCCTTCGAAATAAAGGTACACGCCTTAACGGTCCATGCATCACAGGTCAACGGTTGGGCGTTCCTGGGCAAATCGAAGGGAGTGGTTCAGATCACCTGAGGTTGGCCTACTCAACCTTCAGTACCCGCACCTAGGGTGCGGTGGTGTTTGATCAGCAGCTCTCAGAGCACGGAAGCAGCGGCCGGGCAACGGCGCCCGCCGCTCCGCAGGGTGCCCCGGTCAGTGGCGCCAGTGGTGGAGTCCCCGGCGCCGCTTCGGCGGGGGCGGCGGGGGCGACGGGGGCAGCGGGGGACAAGGGCCTACGGGGCAACTCCGTCGGCCTGCTGAGCAGCGTGGTCCTGGGCGTCTCCACGGTCGCCCCGGTCTACTGCCTGACCGCGACCCTGGGGCCGACCGTCACCGCGGTCGGCGTCCAGATGCCCGCGGTCTTCCTGGCCGGCTTCCTGCCGATGCTGCTCGTCGCCTTTGCGTACAAGGAGCTGAACAAGGACTTCCCGGACTGCGGCACGTCCTTCACCTGGACGGTCAAGGCGTTCGGTCCCCGGGTCGGCTGGATGGCCGGCTGGGGTCTGACGGTCGCCACGATCATCGTGCTGTCCAACCTCGCCGGGGTGGCCACCGACTTCCTGTACCTCATGCTCGGCGAGATGACCGGCAGCGGCGCCGTCGCCGACCTCAACGACAACAAGGCCGTGCACCTGGCCACCGTCGTCGTGCTGATCGCCGCCGCCACCGCGATGAGCTATCGCGGCATGACGGCCACCAAGTGGTTCCAGTACAGCCTGGTCGGCCTCCAACTGGCCGTCCTGCTGCTGTTCTCCGGCATCGCCATCGCCAAGGCCGCCGCCGGCGACCTGCCCCACTCGGTCGGCTTCTCCGCCTCCTGGCTCAACCCGCTGGAAGTGAGCTCCTTCAGCGCGTTCACCGCCGGCCTCTCCCTGTCGATCTTCATGTACTGGGGCTGGGACACCTGCCTCACCATGAACGAGGAGACCAGCGGCAGCGCCAAGACCCCGGGCCGGGCCGCGATGATCTCGATGGTCACCCTGGTCGGCTCCTACCTGCTGGTCGCCATCGCCGCCCAGATGTTCGCCGGCGTCGGCACCACCGGCACCGGCCTCGGCAACCCCGACACCGCCGACAACGTCTTCGCCGCCCTGGCCCGCCCGGTGCTCGGCTCCCCGTGGAGCATCCTGCTCTTCGTGGCCGTCGTCGCCAGCGCCGCCGCCAGCCTGCAGACCACCTTCATCCCGGTCGCCCGCACCCTGCTCGCGATGAGCGCCTACCGCGCCGTGCCGCCGCGCTTCGGCACCGTCCACCCGCGCTACCGCACCCCCGGCTTCGCCACCGTCGCGGCCGGCATCGCCACCGCCGCCTTCTACGTCGGCATGAGCGTGATCAGCGAGAACGTCGTCCAGGACACCATCCTGGCCCTCGGTCTGATGATCTGCTTCTACTACGCGCTGACCGCCTTCGCCTGCGCCTGGTACTTCCGCCGCTCGCTCCGCGACAGCCTGCGCGACCTCGTCGTCAAGGGCATCGCCCCGCTGCTCGGCGGCATCCTGCTCAGCGGCGTCTTCCTGCAGACCCTCACCGACGCCTGGGACCCGGACTACGGCAGCGGTGCCGTGTTCGGCATCGG
The DNA here is from genome assembly GCF_042800875.1 of Kitasatospora sp. NPDC057595. Classification (NCBI taxonomy): domain Bacteria; kingdom Bacillati; phylum Actinomycetota; class Actinomycetes; order Kitasatosporales; family Streptomycetaceae; genus Kitasatospora; species Kitasatospora sp. NPDC057595. The sequence goes on from NZ_JBHVGL010000013.1 coordinate 247,325, forward strand.
CTCCGTGTTCGTCATCGGCGTCGGCATCCTGCTGCTCGGCGCGGTCCTCATGGCCGTGTACGGCGTCTACCGGCCCGCGTTCTTCCGCGGCGAGACGTTGCGCAAGGACACGCCCGCCCTCGTCGTCGAGGACTGATCACGACCGAGGAGTCGAACGGCGGTTGGGCAGCCGCTATCCTCGAACCCATGAAGCGCTTCGCAGGTCTCAGCTGGTGGCCGTCCTAGGACGGCCACCAGCCACGCCTGACCAGGGCCGTCCGGGATGGACGGCCCTGTCGCGTTTCTCCGACGGGACGGGCCCCGAGCCCCGGACGGCCACCACCACCGCCGTACCGAGGAGAGACACCCCGTGACCACGACCACCGCCGCCGCCGACCTCGCCGAGTCCGCCGACCTCGCAGACCCCGACGACCTCGCCGACCTCGACGCGAGCATCCGCACCGACCCGGGCGCCCACCGCGTCCTCACCGGCGACCGCCCCACCGGTCCGCTCCACCTCGGCCACTACTTCGGCAGCCTCCGCAACCGGGTCCGCCTCCAGCGCCTGGGCGTCGAGATGTTCCTGGTCATCCCCGACTACCAGGTCATCACCGACCGGGACCTCGCCGACCGCCTCGCCGAGCACACCGAGAACCTCGTCCTCGACTACCTCGCCACCGGCATCGACGCCGAACGCGCCACGATCTTCACCCACAGTTCGGTCCCCGCCCTCAACCAGCTGCTGCTGCCCTTCCTCAGCCTGGTCAGCGTCGCCGAACTCCACCGCAACCCCACCGTCAAGGACGAGATCGCCCACTCCAGCCAGGCCGCCGTCAACGGACTGATGCTCACCTACCCCGTCCACCAGGCCGCCGACATCCTCTTCTGCAAGGCCGACCTGGTCCCCGTCGGCAAGGACCAGCTGCCCCACCTGGAGGTCGCCCGCACCGTCGCCCGCCGATTCAACGAGCGCTACCCGCACCTCGACGGCACCACCGTCTTCCCCCGCCCCCGGGCCCTGCTCGGCGCCGCCCCGCTGCTGCTCGGCACCGACGGCGGCAAGATGAGCAAGAGCCGCGGCAACTCCATCCCGCTCGCCGCCGACGAGGACACCACCGCACGGCTCCTCAAGGGCGCCAAGACCGACGCCGACCGCCGCATCTCCTACGACCCCGCCGGCCGCCCCGAGGTCTCCAACCTCCTCCTGCTCGCCGCCCTCTGCCAGGACCGCACCCCCGAGGAGGTCGCCGAGGAGATCGGCGACGGCGGCGCGGCCGCGCTCAAGCGCACCGTCACCGAGGCCGTCAACGAGTACTTCCGCCCGATCCGCGCCCGCCGCGCCGAACTCACGGCCGACCGCGGCCACCTCCGCGAGGTCCTGCGCGCCGGCTCCGAACGCGCCAACGTGATCGCCGACGCCACCCTCGCCGAAGTGCGCGAGGTCATGGGATCGCTGTGAACGCGTCAGGGGCATAACCTCTCGGGGCCGGTTCCGCGCCGGCCCCGGGACCACCCCGACCCGCGCCGCCGCACCCCGGAAGGAACCCGGCCATGGACCAGCACCCGACCACCCCCGGCCGAGGACTGACCCGCCCGCCGCACCTCCGCCCCGGGGACCACGTCACCGTGGTCGCCACCAGCGGCCCCATCGACCCCCGGCGGCTCGCCGCCGGCACCGCCCTGCTGCGCTCCTGGGGCCTGCGCGTCACCGTCGCCCCGCACGTCCTGGACACCCACCCCGTCCTCGGCCACCTCGCCGGCACCGACGCCGACCGCGCCGCCGACCTGCAGAGCGCCTGGCTCGATCCCACCGTCGACGCCGTCATGTGCGCCCGCGGAGGCTACGGCGTGCACCGCATGGTCGACCTCCTCGACTGGAACGCCCTGCGCGCCGTCCCACCCAAGGTGCTGATCGGCTACAGCGACGTCTCCTCCCTGCACGAGGCCTTCGCCCAGCGCCTCGGCATCGCCACCCTCTACGGACCGATGAGCGCCACGGCCACCTTCCTGGAGGACGGCCCCACCGCCGAACACCTGCGCCGCACCCTCTTCGAACCCGCCGCCACGACCGTCCTCACCTCGGCCACCGCCACCGCCCTCGTCCCCGGCCGGGCCCGCGGCATCACCGCCGGCGGCTGCACCCACGTCCTCGCCGCCGAACGCGGCACCCCCGCCGCCCGCCCCTCCTACGCCGGCCACCTCCTGGTCCTGGAGGACGTCAACGAGCACCCCTACCAGCTCGACCGGCTCCTCACCCAGCTCCTGCGCTCCGGAGCCTTCGACGGCGTCACCGGCATCGCCCTCGGCTCCTGGGAGGGCTGCGGCCCGCTCGACCGGGTCCGGGACGTCATGCTCGACCGCCTCGGACCGCTCGGCATACCGATCATCTGGGAACTGGGCTTCGGCCACGGCCCGTCCACCCTCACCGTCCCGCTCGGCGTCCCCGCCCTGCTCGATGCCGACGCCGGCACCCTCACCCTGGACCTGCCCGCCCTCGCCGAACGCTGAGTAGGGTTCGCCCATGAACGCGGACCGACCCACCGGGACCTCCGTCATGGCCGACCTCGACGCGGACAGCGTCGCGGCCATCGCCCGCGGCCTGCTGCGAGGCCCCGGCAGCAACGCCCGCACCATCCTCGGACTCGCCGGCCCGCCCGGCGCGGGCAAGTCCACCCTGGCCCGGCACCTCGTCGCCGAGGTCGAGCGCCACGAGGGCCCGGGCAGCGCCGCCTACCTCCCGCTGGACGGCTTCCACCTCTCCGGCGCCCAACTCGACCGTCTCGACCTCGGCCACCGCAAGGGCGCACCCGCCACTTTCGACGCGCACGGCTACGTCGCCCTGCTCCGCCGGGTCGCCACCGACCGCTTCCAGGACATCTACGTCCCCGACTTCGACCGCGACCTCGACGAGCCGGTGGCCGCCCGGCACGTGGTCCACCCGCACGCCCGCCTCGTCATCACCGAGGGCAACTACCTCGCCGCCGCCGACCACCCCTGGCCGGAGGCCCGGCGCCTGCTGCGCGAACTCTGGTACGTGGAGACGGACGACGCGGTCCGCGAGGCCCGTCTCCTCGGCCGCCACCGCGCCGGCGGCCGGGACGAGGCCACCGCCCGCCACTGGGTCACCGGCAATGACCACCCCAACGGTGAGTACGTGAAGGCCGGCCGCGCGCTCTGCACCCGTATCGTCCGAGTAGGCCGTTTGCCTCAGCCCCCGAACGGGCGTAGTGTTCTCTAGTCGCTCGGCAGGGAGCACCGGACACGCATCGGCGCGGACGGTCCCGGGGCGGCCAATCCTCTGAAACACCACCTCTTCCCGGTTACGGGCCGAGGCGTGTCGTTATTTGTTTCGACGCGTTCCGGCTCAGGGTTTATTTGGTGTGCCTGTTTTTGGGGATTGCGGCTGGATTCGCTTTTCGGAGCGGGGATCGGTTAGAGTTTGGAACGTCGGACGGGGCGTCAAGCCGCAGAAGACACCAGCGAGTTGGATGAAGGAAGCGCCGGGAACGGCACGGAAAACATCTGGTAAGCTGGAAACACGAAAGAACGAAGCGCCCGGAGGGCCCGCTGGAAGGCGGCTCGAAGGAAGCGTCCGTTCCTTGAGAACTCAACAGCGTGCCAAAAGTCAACGCCAGATATGTTGACATCCCCGGCCTCAGATTCTCTGGGGTTGGAGATTCCTTTTGAAATAACACTAGCGAGGACGCAGTGCGCGGGATCACCCTATTCCGGTGGTTGCCGTGCCGCTCACCGCGGGTGTGAACCGGATTACCGGTAATCATTCACGGAGAGTTTGATCCTGGCTCAGGACGAACG